>NZ_JBIVNJ010000021.1:0-129898 GCF_044753585.1 Streptomyces sp. NPDC088354
CCCGGGCTCGCTACCCCCCCCCCCCCGGGGGGGGGGGGGGGGGGGGGGGGGGGGCGCCCCCCCCCCCCCCCCCCCCCCCCCCCGACGCTCCGTGGTCGGGGGGGTGTCCTCCCCCAGACCACAGGGGAGAGGAATCGGCCGGACCGGCAGCCGGAACCAAGGTCTGGGCCCGGCCCCGGGCGGGCCCCCGGCTCAGCCCGTGGCGAGCAGGACCACCAGGGCGATCGCCCCGGCCGCCGCGGGTGCGATCACCTCGTACGCCCAGCGCACCGTGACCTCGCCCTGGGCGGTGTCGCGGCCCGCGTTCTTCTCGGCGAGCTCACGCAGTTCGGCGACGACCCGGTCGGACCAAGCCCTGGTGGGGACGGAGTCCGACGCGCCCAAGCGCCCCCTCGGGGCAGTGCCCGACTCGGTCGCGGACGCCGCCCGGGCCTGGGCCCGCGCCGCACGCTTGCGGGCCCGCATCGACACCGGCACCGCCCACAGCTGGTACTTCCTGCTCCCGGCGAACAGCTCCGTGGAGTAACCGGAGCGCAGTCCCTCCACCGCGGCCCACGGCACGGTGATCGTCCGGAAGGGGTTGCGCACCCGCAGCCGTTCCTCCCCCGCGAACACCACCGGGCGCAGGCTGAAGGCGACGATCAGCGGCACGACCAGCACCAGCAGCGCCAGAGCAACCCAGGGAGTGCGGCCGTCGCCCCGGACGATCGCGTCGATGCCGAGCCAGAGGGCGATGGCGAGCATGATCACTCCGCCGCCGATACCAGCCGCCGAGCGGTAGGACCGGTCGGCGTACTTCGGCTGCCCCGGTTCGGGCTGCGGGTCGGGGGCGGGGGTCTGCGAGCTCGTCATGAGATCAGATTGTGCCCGACGGGCCGCCGCTGCCTCACGGGGCGGAGGTTGCGTTAGTGCATCGGCGTCAGCGGCTGCCTACGCGTACCCCTTGTCGTCGGCCGAGTCGTAGACCAGCTTGCCCGCGGTGTCATAGCCCTTGATGTGCGGCAGGGCGCTCGCCGCCTTGGTCAGGACGCCGGTCGCGACGAAGTACCCGTGGTCGAGCACCGCCTGCTTCGTGACGCCGCCGTAGGCGACGGTGACCTCGGCGACCCCGGGCTTCACCGTGCCGATGCTGCCCCAGCGGAAGGGGAAGACGTACGGCAGGCCGGGACCGGTGCTGGTGTCCTGCTTGTAGAGCCGGAAGGCGTTGACGTCCGGCTGCACCGGCGCCCCCTCGGGCTCGGCGCCGGCGCTGGTGTTGAGACCCGGCTCGCCGTTCTTCTCGGTGCAAAGCAGCCGGGTGGGCGTGCCGCCGGGCTTTTTGACCGCCACGACATTGATCCCGTCGCCGGGGGAGTTCTCGTCGCCTGTGGCGTTCATGGCCAGGATGACGCGGTAGTCCTCGGCCTTGCCTGCGTCGCCGGCGGGGACGCCCCTGTGCTCATGGGCCTTCTGGGCTGCCAGGCACTTCTCCAGTGCGCTGCTCGCCCGCTCCAGGGTGATGCCGTCCGTCAGCTGCCCAGGTGTGAGCGGCCCCTCCGGGCCGCTCGGCGTCCGGCTCACCCGCGGTGACGCGGCGGAGTGCCGCGGAGCGGTGCTCGCCGTCGACGCGGCGTCGCCGGGCAGCGCGGTCGTGCCGCGCCCCTCCGGCTGGAAGTGCACCGCGAGGGCCGTCCCCGGCAGCGCGGCGAGCACGGCCAGCCCCGCCCCGGCGGCGGCCATGCGGCGTCTGCGGTCCGTCCTGCCCTGCCGCAGGATCGAGGCGACGGGCGCCTCGCCCGCTCGCACCACCTCCGTCTGCTCCTCCAGAAGCTCGCGCAGCACGGCCTCGAACTCCGTGTCCTGCTCCGCCGGGCCGTGCCCCGCGCCGTGTCCTGTGTCCCTCATCGGACTCCTCCGCTCTCCCCGGTCCTCGTGTGCTGTCCGCTGTGCCTCATGACGTCCGCACCCCCACGCCCGCGCCGGCTCCTGCCGTGTGCTCCACCGCAGGGCCCAGCCGGACGCGGAGTTTGGCCAGGCCCTTGGCCGCCTGGCTCTTGACCGTGCCGACCGAGCAACCGAGGGACTCGGCCACCTCGGTCTCCGACAGGTCGTCCCAGTAGCGCAGCACCACCACGGCCCGCTGCCGGCTCGGCAGCTCGCCGAGAGCCGCCAGCAGCACCTGCCGCTGTGCCACCCGCGCCGTGGGATCGGCGCCGACACCGTCCGGCGGCATGTCCACCAGCCGTTCGGGCACCCGTTTCTTGCGGAACCGGTCCTTGTTGCAGGTGATCAGGATCCGGCGCACATAAGCGTCGGGGTTGTCCCTGCGCTGGATCCTGCGCCAGGACCGGTAGGCCTTGGCGAGGGCGGTCTGCGCGAGGTCCTCGGCGTGATGCCTGTCACCCGTGAGCAGATAGGCCGTCCTCACCAGCTGGGCCCATCTGGCGCGGACGTACCCTTGGAACTCCGCCTCGTGGTCTGCGTTCATCGATGACCCCCTTCACCCACCAGACCGCCACTCCTCCGGATTCGGTTGCCCGGGCGGCCCGGCGGGATCAGATGGATGCCTTTCTCCCCGGTGACATTCGCTACGCGCGTAGATATGCTCGTCTGGTGACCATGCCCACCACTGTTCCCGCTCACGGCCCGGACGCCGCGGCGAGGCTGGCGTCGATGTCCGACGTCACGTCCTCCGACGCCGCGCTGCGCCGCTTCCTGCACGGGCTGCCCGGCGTCGACGCGGTCGGCCTCGAGGCCCGCGCCGCAAGCCTCGGCACCCGCTCGATCAAGACCACGGCGAAGGCCTACGCCATCGACCTGGCGATCTCCATGATCGACCTGACCACGCTCGAAGGCGCGGACACCCCGGGCAAGGTCCGGGCGCTGTGCGCCAAGGGCGTCACCCCGGACCCGACCGACCGCACGGCCCCCCAGGTCGCCGCGATCTGCGTCTACCCGGACATGGCCGCGATCGCCAAGGAGTCCCTCGGCTCCTCCGGCGTCCGGGTCGCCTCCGTCGCCACCGCCTTCCCGGCCGGCCGTGCCGCACTGCCCGTCAAGCTCGCCGACACCGCGGACGCGGTGGCCGCCGGGGCCGACGAGGTCGACATGGTCATCGACCGCGGCGCCTTCCTGTCCGGCCGCTACCTGAAGGTCTTCGAGGAGATCAAGGCGGTCAAGGAGGCCTGCCGCCGCGCCGACGGAAGCTCCGCCCGCCTCAAGGTGATCTTCGAGACCGGCGAGCTGGCGACGTACGACAACATCCGCCGCGCCTCCTGGCTCGGCATGCTCGCCGGCGCCGACTTCATCAAGACCTCGACCGGCAAGGTCGCGGTCAACGCGACCCCCGCCAACACCCTGCTGATGCTGGAGGCCGTGCGCGACTTCCGCGCCGCCACCGGCGTCCAGATCGGCGTGAAGCCCGCCGGCGGCATCCGCACCTCCAAGGACGCCATCAAGTTCCTGGTGCTGGTGAACGAGACCGTGGGCGACGAGTGGCTGAGCAACGAGTGGTTCCGCTTCGGCGCGTCCAGCCTGCTCAACGACCTGCTCATGCAGCGCCAGAAGCTGAGCACCGGCCGCTACTCCGGTCCCGACTACGTGACGGTGGACTGAGAACCCATGACCAAGAACACCCAGAAGAACCACGCGCAGCGGTCCGAGCAGCCGAGGCCGGGCTCCGCCTTCGCGTACGCGCCCGCGCCGGAGTCCCGTTCCGTCGTCGACATCGCGCCCTCCTACGGCCTGTTCATCGACGGCGAGTTCGCCGAGGCCGCCGACGGCAGGGTCTTCAAGACCGTCAGCCCGTCCACCGAGGAAGTGCTCTCCGAGGTCGCCCGGGCCGGTGAGGCGGACGTGGACCGCGCCGTGCGGGCCGCCCGCCGCGCCTTCGCCTCGTGGTCGGCGCTGCCCGGCTCCGAGCGGGCCAAGTACCTGTTCCGCATCGCCCGGATCGTCCAGGAACGCTCGCGCGAACTGGCCGTACTGGAGACCCTGGACAACGGCAAGCCGATCAAGGAGACCCGCGACGCCGACCTCCCGCTGGTCGCCGCGCACTTCTTCTACTACGCCGGCTGGGCGGACAAGCTCTCGCACGCCGGCTACGGCCCGAACCCCCGCCCGCTGGGCGTGGCCGGCCAGGTCATCCCGTGGAACTTCCCGCTGCTGATGCTGGCGTGGAAGATCGCCCCGGCGCTGGCCGCCGGCAACACCGTGGTCCTCAAGCCCGCCGAGACCACGCCGCTGTCCGCGCTGTTCTTCGCCGACATCTGCCGCCAGGCGGGTCTGCCCAAGGGCGTCGTCAACATCCTCCCGGGCTACGGTGACGCCGGCGCCGCGCTCGTCGCGCACGAGGACGTCGACAAGGTCGCCTTCACCGGTTCCACCGGGGTCGGCAAGCAGATCGCCCGCAGCGTCGCCGGCACGAAGAAGAAGGTCACGCTGGAACTGGGCGGCAAGGGCGCCAACATCGTCTTCGACGACGCCCCGATCGACCAGGCCGTCGAGGGCATCGTCAACGGCATCTTCTTCAACCAGGGCCAGGTCTGCTGCGCCGGCTCCCGCCTGCTGCTGCAGGAGTCGGTGGCCGACGAGGTGCTGGACGCGCTCAAGCGCCGGCTGTCGACGCTGCGCGTCGGCGACCCGCTGGACAAGAACACCGACGTCGGCGCCATCAACTCCGCCGAGCAGCTGGCACGGATCACCGCGCTCGCCGAGGCCGGGGAGGCCGAGGGCGCCGAGCGCTGGTCCCCCGAGTGCGAACTGCCCTCTTCCGGCTACTGGTTCGCGCCGACGCTGTTCACCGGTGTCACCCAGGCGCACCGCATCGCCCGCGAGGAGATCTTCGGCCCGGTGCTGTCCGTGCTGACCTTCCGCACCCCGGCCGAGGCCGTGGAGAAGGCCAACAACACGCCGTACGGCCTGTCGGCCGGCATCTGGACCGAGAAGGGCTCGCGCATCCTGTCGGTCGCGAACCAGCTCCGCGCGGGTGTGGTGTGGGCCAACACGTTCAACAAGTTCGACCCGACCTCGCCGTTCGGCGGCTACAAGGAGTCCGGCTTCGGCCGCGAGGGCGGCCGGCACGGTCTGGAGGGGTACCTCGATGTCTGACAAGCCCGAGAAGTCCGAGAAGCCGGAGGCAGCGCGGCTGTCCGTCTTCAAGACCTACAAGCTGTTCGTCGGGGGCAAGTTCCCCCGCAGCGAGAGCGGGCGGGTGTACGAGGTGACCGACTCCAAGGGCGGCTGGCTCGCCAACGCGCCGCAGTCCTCCCGCAAGGACGCCCGTGACGCGGTCTCCGCCGCCCGCAAGGCCGTCGCCGGCTGGTCCGGCGCGACCGCGTACAACCGGGGCCAGGTGCTCTACCGCGTCGCGGAGATGCTGGAGGGCCGCCGGGACCAGTTCGTGCGCGAGGTCGCCGAGGCCGAGGGGCTGTCGAAGTCGAAGGCGGCCGCCGTCGTGGACGCCGCGATCGACCGCTGGGTCTGGTACGCGGGGTGGACCGACAAGATCGCCCAGGTCGTCGGCGGCGCCAACCCCGTGGCGGGGCCGTACTTCAACCTCTCCAGCCCCGAGCCCACCGGTGTCGTGGCGGTCCTCGCGCCGCAGGAGTCGTCCTTCCTCGGCCTGGTGTCGGTGATCGCCCCGGTGATCGCCACCGGCAACACGGCGGTCGTCGTCACGAGCGAGAAGGCCCCGCTGCCCGCGCTGTCGCTGGGCGAGGTGCTGGCCACCTCGGACGTGCCCGGCGGTGTGGTCAACCTGCTGTCCGGCCGGACGTCCGAGATCGCCCCGACGCTCGCCGCGCACCAGGACGTCAACGCCATCGACCTCGCGGGCGCGGCGCACGACGCCGATCTGGCCCGGGAGCTGGAGGTGGCCGCCGCGGACAACCTCAAGCGGGTGCTGCGTCCACAGGCTGTGGACTGGGCGGCCGAGCCCGGCACGGAGCGCATGACCGCGTTCCTGGAGACGAAGACCGTGTGGCACCCGGCGGGTGCGGGCGCGGGCTCCGGCTCCGCCTACTGACCCGGACTCCCCGGCGGCCCGTTCCGCCGCCGGGGAGCCTTCTCGACGGCGGGGCGAGCCGCCGTGTCCCCGGTGTCGTCCGTCGTCGTGCCCGCCGATGAGCAAGCGAGGCGTTCGTACGCCGTCCGGCAGGTCGAGCGGCGCTCATCGGCGCGGGGACGGACCGGGTGTGTGCGGCATCACGCAGGCGAGTTCGCCGGGCGCGCTCTTCAGCAGCGTCACGTCGGCGTGACAGGTGCCGGGACCGGGACTGCTTCCGGCCGCCACCGGCCGTTGTACGCCGTCATGCGCCAGTGGTGGCCCCGTCCGGGGACCGCTCGACGCTCGTCCGTGCACCCGGTGCGGGTCCGCGGCCCTTCCGTGCCGCCGCCACCTGTCGCGCGGACCGCCGCGCGGCGGATCCCGG
The DNA here is from genome assembly GCF_044753585.1 of Streptomyces sp. NPDC088354. Taxonomy (NCBI): domain Bacteria; kingdom Bacillati; phylum Actinomycetota; class Actinomycetes; order Kitasatosporales; family Streptomycetaceae; genus Streptomyces; species Streptomyces sp. NPDC088354. The sequence goes on from NZ_JBIVNJ010000021.1 coordinate 6,411, forward strand.
CGTGCATGAGGGACGACGCGGCAAGGCGCCCCGCCCGGCCCGGAAGTCACCGGCCGGAGCGGGGCGAGGCGGAAACGACGGTCAGTGGCCCTGGAGCGTGCGCACCAGGCCGCCCACGAGCGGCAGGTCGGCGACCGAGCGGCTGTCGGCGACCGGCTTGGTGAGCATGGCGGTGGAGACCGGCTTGAAGTCGCTGATCTGCGAACCCACCGCGTTGTCCAGGGGGTTGACGCTGGTGCGCGCCAGCGGGTTGACCGGCAGGTAGTTGATGGTGCCGACGACGGCCGACGCGGTCTCCTTGGCGGACTTGTCGGTGCTGCCCTGCCCGTCGGGCTGCGCCGCGCCCGCCTGCGCCGCCCCGGCCACCGCGAGGGCGGCGACGGACGACACCGCGAGGGCTGCGGTGCGGAGAAGGGTACGGGAGAGCTGCGCCATGAAGGTCCACCTGCCTGGTCACTGAACCGGTGCCGGGCCGGAGACCGGGGCCGGTCGCGGGCCGGCGGCCGTCTCCGTACGCGACGATGTCGCCACGTACGGTATTCGGTTGAACATCACGCGTCCAAAACATGTCCCCGAGGGTCACCCCAAAGGCGGAATGCCCCACACTGGTGTTCCGTGAGCTCCCACCTCGTCGCCCGCGTGATCCTGCTGACCGGCCCCTCCGGGTCCGGCAAGTCCTCGCTCGCCGCCCGCACCGGGCTGCCGATCCTCCGCCTGGACGACTTCTACAAGGAGGGCGGCGACCCGACCCTCCCCGCGCTGCCGAGCGGCATCGGCACCGACTGGGACTCACCGGCGTCCTGGAAGGCGGACGCCGCCCTCGCCGCCGTCGCCGAACTGTGCGCGACCGGGCGGACCGACGTCCCCGAGTACGACCTCTCGTCCAGCTCCGTCACCGGCAGCACGGCCGTGCGGCTCGACGGGGCACCGCTGTTCATCGCCGAGGGCATCTTCGCCGCCGACATCGCCGCGCGGTGCGCCGGCCTCGGGCTGCTCGCCGACGCCCTGTGCCTGAGCCGGGGCGCGGTCACCACCGCCCGCCGCCGCTTCGTGCGGGACCTGCGCGAGGGCCGCAAGTCGGTGCCCTTCCTGCTGCGCCGCGGCTGGAACCTGATGCGGGCCGAACGGCACATCGTGGCCCGGCACTCGGCGCTCGGGGCCCATGTGTGCGACCGGGACGAGGCACTGGAACGGATCACCGGTGCTCGTTACGAACCGATTCCCGTCCGGGTCTGAACGATTCGGCTCGCACTCCCGTAAGACATGAACGAGGGAGCGGTGCGCACGGACCCCCCGCCGTACGCGACCGCTCCCTCTCCCCCCTCCCCCCGCTGTGGAGCCCCCGCTCCCCCGATCCCCCCGGGGCTCCGCGGCGTCAGGCCACCAGCTCGCCGAACGCCCCTTCCTCGTCGACGCCCGCGCTGAGCGTCTGGTCCTCACGCAGCCGGCGCAACGAGCGCCAGATGCTGCTCTTCACCGTGCCGACGCTGATGCCGAGGATGCCGGCGATCTCCGGGTCGGTGCGGCCCTCGTAGTAGCGGAGCACCAGCATCGTGCGCTGGGTCTCCGGCAGCTTGGCGAGCGCCTGCCAGAGCACGGCGCGCAGCTCGGTGCCGCGCATCTCGTCGCAGTCGCCCACCGTCTCCGGCAGCTCCTCGGTCGGGTACTCGTTGAGCTTGCGGCGCCGCCAGGCACTGATGTGCAGATTGGTCATCGTGCGGCGGAGGTAGCCCCCGACCGCCGCCTTGTCGCTGATCCGGTCCCAGGCCCGGTAGGTGGAGAACAGCGCGCTCTGCAGCAGGTCCTCCGCCTCGAACCGGTCACCGGTCAGGTGGTACGCGGTCGCGTACAGAGAGGCCCGGCGCTCCTGGACGTAGGCGGTGAAGTCCGCCTCCGCCGAGGTCCGCCGCTCCTCCTCGCCGCCCGTGGCCGGGCCGGCGAGGTCCCCCGAGGCCCCCGTGGCCTCTCCGTACGCGACACCCCCGTGTCCCCCGTGACCGCCCTCGATCGCCGTGAAGAACGGCGGCCGGTTGCGGATCACCCCACGTCCGGTGCCACGAGCGCACCCCCGCCCGCCCGTGGCACCGGACTTCTCCACGCCCCGGGCCGCGGTGTGCACCGCGGCGGCCGGGCGAAGCTCCTCGTTGCGGACGGGCTGGTGGGAGACGAGCGGGAGCGGCTGAAGTACTGCCGTCGTCGTGCTGTGCAGTGCGTTCATTTCGCGCCCCCGTGGGTGGAGCCTGCCTGGTGTCTGTCTCGGTCCGGCGGGGGCTTCGCCCAGGGACGCCCTCGCCGTGACCAATAGACTGCCGGGCCAGTTTCATGACGCTGTCCGCCGAGTGTCACAGGCCCGTCACAGACGCCACAGGTACCTTCCGCGGCCGTCCTTGGTGGAGAATGCGGGCGTGCCTTTCCTGTTGCTGATCGAGGACGACGACGCCATCCGAGCGAGCCTCGAACTCGCCCTGTCGCGCCAAGGCCACCGAGTGGTGGCCGCGGCGACGGGCGAGGACGGGCTGAAGCTGCTGCGCGAGCAGCGGCCGGACCTGATCGTGCTGGACGTCATGCTGCCCGGGATCGACGGTTTCGAGGTGTGCCGGCGGATCCGGCGCACCGACCAACTGCCGATCATCCTGCTGACCGCGCGGAGCGACGACATCGACGTCGTCGTGGGCCTGGAGTCCGGTGCGGACGACTACGTCCTCAAACCGATCCAGCCGCGCGTGCTGGACGCCCGCATCCGCGCGGTGCTGCGCCGCGGCGAGCGGGACAGCTCCGACTCGGCGGCCTTCGGCAGCATCGTGATCGACCGCTCCGCGATGACCGTCACGAAGAACGGCGAGGACCTGCAGCTGACCCCCACCGAACTGCGCCTGCTGCTGGAGCTCAGCCGCCGGCCAGGGCAGGCGCTGTCCCGGCAGCAACTGCTGCGCCTGGTCTGGGAGCACGACTACCTCGGTGACTCCCGCCTGGTCGACGCCTGCGTGCAGCGGCTGCGCGCCAAGATCGAGGACGTGCCGTCGTCACCCACTCTGATCCGTACCGTCAGAGGCGTCGGATACCGCCTGGACGCACCGGCGTGAACCCAGGGCATCACGAGTACGCCGCCGAGGACGAGGCCGCGGACCAGCGGCTGAACGGCTGGCGATCACGACTGCTGCGGCTCACGAGCCTGCGGCTGCGCCTGGTGGTGGTCTTCGCCGCCGTGGCGCTGGCCGCCGCCGTGTCCGCCTCCGGCATCGCGTACTGGCTCAACCGCGACGCCGTGCTCACCCGCGCCCAGAACGCGGCGCTGAACGACTTCCGTGCGTCGATGACGCGCAACGCCGGATCGCTGCCGCGCCATCCGTCCTGCGACAAACTGGCCGACGCGACGCGCAGCATCGGCGCGAGCACCCAGAACTACCAGGTGATCCTCATCGGCACCGGGCCGGACGGCGAGCACTGCGCGACCAAGTCGAGCAGCGACGGACTCTCGCTGGACGCGGTGCCGCAGTCGCTGCGCAAGGCCGTCGAGAAGCGCAACCCCAAGCAGGGCGACCCCGCCGAGTACCACCTGTACTGGCAGCGGATCACCCGCGGCGGCCAGCCCTACCTGGTGGGCGGCGCCAAGGTGATCGGGGGCGGCCCGACCGGCTACATGTTCAAGTCGCTGGAGGCCGAGCGCAAGGACCTCAACTCGCTGGCCTGGTCGCTGGGCATCGCCACCGCGCTCGCCCTGATCGGCGCCGCACTGCTGGCGCAGGCCGCCGCCTCCACCGTGCTGCGGCCCGTGGCCCGGCTCGGCGACGCGGCGCGGCGGCTCGGCGAGGGCAAGCTCGACACACGGCTGCGCGTCACCGGCACCGACGAACTCGCCGAGCTGTCGCGGACGTTCAACCGCACCGCCGAGCGCCTGGAGCGGCGCGTGGACGAGCTCAGCCAGCGCGAGGCGGCCAGCCGCCGCTTCGTCGCCGACATGTCGCACGAGCTGCGCACCCCGCTGACCGCGATCACCGCCGTGACCGAGGTGCTGGAGGACGAGGCCGACTCCCTCGACCCGATGATCGCCCCGGCGGTGCGGCTGGTGGTGAGCGAGACCAAGCGGCTGGGCGAACTGGTGGAGAACCTGATGGAGGTCACCCGCTTCGACGCGGGCACCGCCCGGCTCGTCGAGGACGCGGTGGACGTCTCCGACATGGTGACCGCGTGCATGGACACCCGTGCCTGGCTGGACGCGGTCGACCTCGACGCGCCGCGCGGCATCATCGCGCGGCTCGACCCGCGCCGCCTGGACGTCATCCTGGCCAACCTGATCGGCAACGCCCTCAAGCACGGCGGCTCGCCGGTCCGGGTCAAGGTGCGGCAGGACGGCGAGGAACTGGTCGTCGAGGTCGCCGACAACGGTCCCGGCATCCCCGAGGACGTCCTGCCGCACGTCTTCGACCGGTTCTTCAAGGCCGACGCCTCCCGCGCCCGTTCCGAGGGCAGCGGTCTGGGGTTGTCGATCGCGCTGGAGAACGCGCACATCCACGGCGGCGGCATCACCGCGGCCAACGCCCCCGGTGGGGGCGCGGTCTTCACCCTGCGGCTGCCGATGGGCGGTGGGGACGATCTCACCCCGGAGCCCGAGGAAGGGAACGTGAGCACGTGACGCAGCCGCCCCGGGGCACCGCCCCGTACCCCGCGGTGCCGGGCTCCTCCCGGCGGTGGCGCGCCCCGCTCCTCGCCCTGGTGTGCGCGGCGCTGGCGGCCGGCTGCGGCATCCGCACGACCTCCGTACCGGTGGACGCGGGACCGGCGCCGTCGCGGGTGTCGTGCGCGGTACCGGACGACACCCGGGCGACGGCGGCGGCCTCCGCCACCGCGACTGCCAACGCCACTGCCACTGCGACTGCCTCCGGCCTCGCCTCCGCAGCCGCCTCCGCGACGGCGGCGCCCTCCGCCGCGCAGTCCGTCGCCACCGTGTACCTGGTGTGCAGTTCGCAGGTCGCCGACGTGCACCGCTCCGTCGCCCTCGCCGGGCTGACCCGGCTCGGCACCGCGGTGGCGCTGCTGCGGGAACTCCAGCAACGGCTCGGGATGGCCGAGGCGTCGGCCGGCTTCGGCACCGCCGTGCAGGGCGACCTCGCCGTGGAGGGACCGCGTGCCGGCGATCCCCGGGGCACCTTGCGGCTGAGCGCGCCGCTGTCGGAGCTGCCGCCGTTCGCGCTCGCGCAGTTGGTGTGCACCTACGCGGGCAACCCCACGCTGTCCTCCGACGGCTCGGTGGTGCTGGGCGGTTCGGACGGCGCACAGGTGCGTCGTTTCACCTGCACCAGCGACCTGCGCACCGACCCCGGGGCCGCCGAAACCGCTGGAACCGCCGTGAAGTGACGGACGTCCTTCCATTCGTGCGGCGCAACGGCTCTCTCCCGAAAGTGCGCGCGGTGGGCCTGATACTCGCCGCGGTTCATCTGACCCTGGTGGGATGGCTGCTGTTGCGACCGCAGTACGTCGCCTGGGTCGACGCGCCGAACCTGCGCCCCCTGGCGACGATCCGCACCGACCTCGCCCTGCCGCCCCTGGCGGCGGCCCGCGCGCTGGGTGCCGGACTGGTGCTACTGGCCCCGCTGGGGGTGCTGCTGCCCATGGCCGGGGGGCGGGCACAGGTCTCCGCCGCGGGCTCGTTCGCGCGGACGGTGTTCGCCGGGCTGATGATCTCACTGACCCTGGAGTTCATGCAGACCGGCGTGCCGGGTCAGATCTTCGACGTGGACGCCCTGCTGCTCAACACCGCGGGCGTCGCGCTGACCCATCTCGCGGTCGTGCCGGCCGCGCGTGCCTGGCTGCGGCGGCGCGGTGCGCGGGTCACCGCCCCGGGCCCCGCCGGCTCTCGGGGCCGGACCCCGAGGATTTCCAGGGTCGGGGTCGCCCCGTAGAGCGATGATTCGCGGTGGTATGCGCTCGTACGGTGATGTCATCGGCCGGAGGGACCGGCCTGGAACTCCCGAAGGAGCACCCGCCATGTCGTCTCTGGTCCGCCCGCGTCACGGCCGGATGATCGCCGGGGTCTGCGCCGGGCTCGCCGACCGGTTCGGCACCTCGCACACCACGATGCGCGTGATCTTCCTGCTCTCCTGCCTGCTGCCCGGCCCGCAGTTCCTGCTCTACCTGGCGCTGTGGATCGTGCTGCCCGCCGAGGGGCGCACCGCGGCCGCGCTGTAGCCGCCGGCGCCACGACGCGCGAGGGCCGCACCCCATCGGGGGTGCGACCCTCGCGCACGGACGGGTTCAGCCACCGATGGGCAGGCCCTGCAGCGGAAGCTGGCCGAGCTGCCCCCCGATCGGGAGCTTGCCGAGGGGCAGGCCGCCGAGCAGCGTGTTCAGCGCGACGGGGGTGTTCTGCGCACCGGGGACGACGTTGCCCGCCTTGGGCAGGTTGCCGGCGAGCGAGTCGAGCGGGACCGCCTGAGCCACCTGGTTGACCGGCAGAGAGGTGGCCGGCAGGTTCGGCACCTGGGGCAGGCCCATGTCGGTCGTCGCCGGGGCGGCGGATGCGGCGCCCGCGGCGGCACCGACGAAGGCCACGCCCAGCGCGGCGGCACCGAGAGTCTTGACGGTTCCGGTCTTCATGGTTGCGATCCTCGTGATGGGGGAGATGGAGCGTCCGCCGCGCCGGCACACGGGCCGTAGCCGCGGGAATCCGGAACGTAGCGATGCGGGGCACCGCGGCGCAAGCGGACGCGCACGGCCGCGCGGCGCGCCGTCCCCGCCCCGGCGCACCCTGGCCCGCCCCGCGGTTCACTCCCGCCCCGGACGCGGAACCGCTGGCCGAGGGCGGTGTGGCGGACGTCCGGCGGAACAGCCGCTCGTCCTTCGGCTCGGCCCACCGGGGCTCGACGACGTCGTTGATCATGGCCAACCGTTCATCGAAAGGGATGAACGCCGGTTTCATCGCGTTGACGAGCCGCCACTCCCACGGGCCCGGGCCCCGTGGACCGGGGGCGGTCGTGCGGCACGTCCGTCGGCCACGCGCAGCGGTGCCGTATCCGGGGCCCGTTCTATGCGCGTAGGAGTTAGAGTGCGGAAATGACGAGCCAGAGCGTGGTCCCGAGTTCTGAGCAGATCCGGCGCGCGCCGAAGGTGCTGCTTCATGACCATCTGGACGGCGGTCTGCGGCCGGACACGGTCGTCGACCTGGCCCGTGCGTCGGGCTACGAGGGGCTGCCGGAGTGGGACCCCGGCAAGCTCGGGGCGTGGTTCCGCGAGGCGGCCGATTCGGGGTCGCTGGAGCGGTATCTGGAGACGTTCTCGCACACGGTCGGCGTGATGCAGACGCGCGAGGCCCTGGTGCGGGTCGCCGCGGAGTGCGCCGAGGACCTCGCCGCCGACGGCGTGGTGTACGCGGAGGTGCGGTTCGCGCCGGAACTGCACGTCGAGCGAGGTCTGGGCCTGGAGGAGGTCGTCGAGGCCGTCAACGAGGGCTTCCGGGAGGGCGAGCGGCGCGCCCGTGAGGAGGGCCGGCGCATTCGGGTGGGGGCGCTGCTGACGGCGATGCGCCATGCGGCGCGGTCGCAGGAGATCGCGGAGCTGGCGATCCGTTACCGCGACGCGGGCGTGGTCGGCTTCGACATCGCGGGCGCGGAGGCCGGTTTCCCGCCCACCCGCCACCTGGACGCCTTCGAGTACCTGAAGCGGGAGAACTTCCACTTCACCATCCACGCCGGCGAGGGGTTCGGCCTGCCGTCGATCTGGCAGGCGCTCCAGTGGTGCGGCGCGGACCGGCTGGGGCACGGTGTCCGCATCATCGACGACATCGAGGTGGCCGGGGACGGGTCGGTGAAGCTGGGCCGGCTGGCGTCGTACGTGCGGGACAAGCGCATCCCGCTGGAGATGTGCCCGACCTCGAACCTCCAGACCGGGGCGGCCTCGTCGTACGAGGAGCATCCGATCGGGCTGCTGCGCCGGCTGCGGTTCCGGGTGACGGTGAACACCGACAACCGGCTGATGAGCGGGACGAGCATGAGCCGGGAGTTCGAGCACCTGGCGGAGGCGTTCGGGTACACGCTGCGGGACTTCGAGTGGTTCTCGATCAACGCGCTCAAGTCGGCGTTCATCCCGTTCGACGAGCGGCTGGCGCTGATCGACGAGGTGATCAAGCCGGGGTACTCGGCGCTGCGCAGTGAGTGGCTGTTCCAGGGGTGAGGCGCCGGCGGGGGCCGGCGCGCGACCCGCTGCGGCAAGGCCGCCCGCACCCCCGGTGATCGCGGTGGCGCCGGCCAGGAACGGGTGAGTCCCTGACCGGCTCCCCGGTGGACCGACGCCGCGGACCCGGCGGCGGGCTACTCGCAGGCGACTCCGTCGCCGTCACGGTCGAGGCCGCCGGACGGCCGCCCCCTTCGAGGAGCGGTCGGCCTCGCGCGGCCGTACGCGCGTGGAGCCCGTGGATGATGCCGAATATTGACCTCCCGGCCAGGTCGTGCACACCTTCCCGTCTGCCATGGTTACGCCATGGCTTCGCAAGCTTTACCGGTGCGTGGTGCGCGGTTGGGAAAGAGAGTCACTCCGGGGCTGACCCCGGCGGCACGGCGGCAATCGGACGAGACCGTCCGGGCCGCCGTACTCGTGCTGCCCGGGGGCAGCGCGCTGAGCACGCGCCGGCGTTCGCCGGTGGCGGCCGCCGCCATGGTGCCCCTGGCCCGGCGGCTGGTGCGGGCGGCCGGCCGGGGCGAGGGCCTGGCCGTGCACGTCGTGCACTACCGCTTCCGCGGCTGGAACGGCGGTCACGCGCACCCCGCGCAGGACGCCCAGTGGGCCGTGGACGAGGTCGTGCAGCGGTACGGCGACGTGCCGGTGGCCCTGGTCGGCATGGACATGGGCGGCCGCGCCGCGCTGCGGGCGGCCGGCCACCCGGCCGTCAACTCCGTGGTGGCGATAGCCCCGTGGCTGCCCGACGCCCTGGAGCCCGATCCGGTCAAGCAGTTGATCGGCCGCCACGTGATGCTCGTGCACGGCACGAACGACCACTCCACCCATCCCGACCTGTCCTACCGGCTCGCCGAGCGCGCGAAGAAGGTCAACCGGGACGTGTGCCGCTTCGAGGTGCACTCCGACGGCCATCAGCTGACCGAGCACCGCCTCGAAGTCTCCGCGCTGGCCGCCGACTTCGTCCTCGGGACCCTGCTGGGACGTTCCTTCGCCCGCCCGGTCGCCGACGCCCTCGCCGCGCCTCCCCCGCTCGGTCTGCGCATGCCGCTGGCGGCGGGTTTCGGCCGCGCTCCACTGCGCTGACGCCCTCCGGCACCAAGAGCTGTCCCGGCGTTCGCCTGCGCGCCGCACGGCCGTACGGCCGGTGTCGGTGGGGCGGGGAAGCATCGCCGCAGCCGGTGGAAAGTGAGGTCCGTCATGTGTCTGCACCAGCCGCAATGCCCGTCCGCCGACGCTTCCGACCATGAGGCGGCGCATGTGGTGGCGTCCCACGGCGAGCAGGGCTGGAGTCTGCTGTGCAACGGCGTCCTGCTCTTCGAGGACACCGGGGAGATCCTGCCCGACGGCCGGGTCGTCGGTCCGCGCCGTCCGACGGACCCGCCGCTCACCCCGGGATGAGCCTGCCGCGCCGCCCGATCAGGAACTTCTTGAAGGCCGCCACCGGCGCCGTGTCCGGGTGACCGCCGAGCCAGGCCACCCCGATCTCGCGCACCGCGCGCGGCGCCGTCACCGACAGCTCCACCACACCGGGGCGGGGGACCAGCGGCGGTGGCAGCAGCGCCACCCCCAGCCCGGCGGCGACCAGGCCGCGCAGGGTCTCGGTCTCCTCGCCCTCGAAGGCGACGCGCGGGGTGAACCCGGCCTCGGCGCAGAGCGCGTCGGCGATCCGGCGCAGCCCGTAGCCCGGTTCGAGGGTGACGAAGAGTTCACCGGCGGCCTCCGCGAGCCGGATCCTGCGCCGTCCCGCGAGCCGGTGGCCGTCGGGGACGACCAGCCGCAGCCGCTGCTCGTCCAGGCGCCGGGTGACCAGGTCGGGCGCGTCGGGAACGGGTGAGGTCAGGCAGAGGTCCAGCTGACCCGCGCGCAGCCCGGCCAGCATCGCCTCGCTGTAGTTCTGCACGAGCTGGAAGCGCACCCGCGGGTGGTCGGCGCGGAACTCCCGCAGCAGGGCCGGTACGGTCTCCGAGCCGAGGGTGTGCAGGAAGCCGAAGGCGACGAGCCCGGTCTCCGGGTCGGCTCCGGCGCGTGCCGACTCCGCCGACCGGTCCACCTCCGCCAGCGCGCGCTCCACGGAGCCGAGGAAGCCGCGCCCTGCGGGGGTCAGCGAGACGGTGCGCCCCTGGCGGGCGAAGAGCGTGACGCCCAGATCGGTCTCCAGCCGGACCATGGCCCGGCTGAGCGTCGACTGCGGCACGCCCAGCTCCCGCGCCGCCCGTGTCACGTGCTCGTGCCGCGCGACCGCCGCGAACTGCGCGAGCCGGGGCGCGAGGACGGCCGCCCAGGAGGCGCTGTCCAGCTCCGCGCGAATGTCGCCCGCGTCACGGGACGGCGGAACCGGCGTCGTTGACCTCGCCTCATGCACCATGGGAACGATTATGGCCAGTCCGTGCATTGGACGCATGAAACGGAGCCGTCCTAGCGTGTGGACATGCCTCCTGCCGATACAGGGGCGTCCGCCGTGGCACGGCCGGACGCCGCCTTCGCCGACGCGCTCCGCCCGGGCGGACCCGGCTACCGCCGCGCCAACGTGGCGCTGTTCGCCGCCGGACTCGCGACCTTCGCCCTGCTCTACTCGACACAGGCCCTGCTCCCCGCGCTCTCCGCAGGCCTCTCGCTCACCCCGGCGCAGGCCAGCCTCACCGTCTCGGCCACCACGGCCGCACTCGCGCTGGCCCTGCTGCCGGTGAGCGCGCTGAGCGAGAAGTACGGCCGCACCGCGGTGATGACGACCTCGGTCTTCAGCGCCTCGGCACTGGCCCTGGCCATCCCCTTCGCCCCGGACCTGACCACGCTCGTAGTCCTGCGCGCCGTCCAGGGCGTGGCCCTGGCAGGGCTGCCCGCGACGGCCATGGCGTACCTCGCCGAGGAGATCCACCCCAAGGCGGTCGCCTCCGCGATCGGCCTGTACGTGGCGGGCAACAGCATCGGCGGGATGAGCTCCCGGGTCCTGACCGGCGCCCTGGCCCAGGCCTTCGGCTGGCGCACCGCGCTGTTCGCCGCCGGCGCCATGGCGCTGCTGTGCGCCGTCGCCTTCCGCCTGCTGATCCCGCCCGCGCGCAACTTCCGTCCGGGGCCGGTCAATCCGGCGGCCCTGCTGCGCACCGTCGTGGGCCACCTGCGGACGCCGCTGCTGCGCCGCCTCTACGCGATCGGGCTGCTGTTCATGGCGGTCTTCGGCGCCGTCTACAACGTCCTGGGCTACCGGCTCGGCGAGGAGCCCTTCGGCCTCTCCCAGACCGCCATCGGCCTCGTCTTCCTGGTGTACCTGGTGGGTACCGCCGCCTCGGCGGCCTCGGGCGTGCTGCACGGACGCATAGGCCGGCGCGGCGCTCTGTACGTCGCCGCGGCCCTGGTGACCACCGGCCTGCTGCTGAGCCTCGCCGGCTCCCTCGCCGCCGTGCTCACCGGCCTGGTGCTGATCACCGCCGGCTTCTTCACCGGTCACGCGATCGCCTCGGGCGCCGTCAGCCGCACCGCCACCACCGGCCGCGCCCAGGCCTCCGCCCTCTATCTGACGGCGTACTACATCGGCAACAGCCTCGGCGGCACCCTGGGGGCGTCCGCCTTCCACTCGGCGGGATGGGACGGCACGGTCGTGCTCTGCCTCGCCGCGGTCGTGGGGGTCGCCGGGATCACCCTGCACGCCACCCGGCGCGCCCTCGCCGAGCACCGCGGACGGGCGGTCCGCACCGCGGGCTGAACCGCGATCCGCGGGCGCGACCGCGGAGGGGAAGGGAGCGGGGCCGGTGGACGTCCACCGGCCCCGCTCACTGTCCCGTCACCGGGGCCCGCCCACGGTCAGGCGATCCGGTCCAGCACGATCGGCCGGGGCGTGAACGCCGTGCCCGCCGGGGAGATCGCGACGCCGCCGGCGAGGGCCGCCAGGGCGTAGTCGAACTTCTCCGGGGTGTCGGTGTGCAGGGTCAGCAGGGGCTGCCCCTGCGTGACCGTCGCACCGGGCTTGGCGTGGATCTCGACGCCGGCGCCGGCCTGCACCGGGTCCTCCTTGCGGGCCCGGCCCGCGCCGAGGCGCCAGGCGGCGACGCCGACGGCGTAGGCGTCCAGCCCGGTGAGCACACCGGACTTCTCGGCGGTGACCACGTGCCGCTCGCGCGCGACGGGCAGCGCCGCGTCCGGGTCGCCGCCCTGGGCGGCGACCATGCGGCGCCACACGTCCATGGCGGAACCGTCGGCCAGCGCCTTGGCGGGGTCGGCGTCCTTCAGGCCGGCCGCGTCGAGCATCTCGCGGGCCAGCGCGAGGGTCAGCTCCACCACGTCGGCCGGGCCGCCGCCCGCCAGCACCTCGACGGACTCGCGGACCTCCAGGGCGTTGCCCGCGGTCAGGCCCAGTGGGGTGGCCATGTCGGTGAGCAGGGCGACGGTTCTGACGCCGTGGTCGGTGCCCAGGCCCACCATGGTGGAGGCCAGTTCGCGGGCCTGCTCCAGGTTCTTCATGAAGGCGCCGGAGCCGACCTTGACGTCGAGCACGAGCGAGCCCGTACCCTCCGCGATCTTCTTCGACATGATCGAGGAGGCGATCAGCGGGATCGCCTCGACGGTGCCCGTCACGTCGCGCAGCGCGTACAGCTTCTTGTCGGCCGGGGCGAGGCCGTCCCCCGCCGCGCAGATGACCGCGCCGGTGTCGCCCAGGACCCGCAGCATCTCCTCGTTGGACAGCAGCGCCCGCCACCCGGGGATGGACTCCAGCTTGTCCAGGGTGCCGCCGGTGTGGCCGAGGCCCCGGCCGGACAGCTGGGGCACGGCCGCGCCGCAGGCGGCCACGACGGGCGCGAGCGGCAGCGTGATCTTGTCGCCGACGCCGCCGGTGGAGTGCTTGTCGGCGGTGGGGCGCGGCAGCGAGGAGAAGTCCATCCGCTCGCCGCTGTTGATCATCGCCGCGGTCCAGCGGGCGATCTCCGCCCGGTCCATGCCGTTGAGCAGGATCGCCATGGCGAGCGCGGACATCTGCTCGTCGGCGACCTCACCCTTGGTGTAGGCGTCGATGACCCAGTCGATCTGCCCGTCGTCGAGGCGGCCGCCGTCGCGCTTGGTGCGGATGACGGAAATGGCGTCCATAGTTCACGTACCTTCTCAGCGGTTGGTCAGGTCGTCCGGGCCGAACGCGTCGGGCAGGACGTCCCGCATGGTGCGGATGCCGTCGGACATCTCGACCAGCAGATCGGGGCCGCCGTGCTCCCACAGCAGCTGGCGGCAGCGGCCGCAGGGCATCAGCTGGTCGCCGTTGCGGTCGACGCAGGTGAACGCGACGAGCCGGCCGCCTCCCGTCGCGTGCAGGAGCGAGACCAGCCCGCACTCGGCGCACAGGCCGAGACCGTAGCTGGCGTTCTCCACGTTGCACGCGGCGATGACACGGCCGTCGTCCACCAGGGCGGCGGCTCCCACCGGGAAGTGGGAGTAGGGCACATAGGCCCGGGACATGGCGTCCCGGGCCTGCGCCCGCAGGCCCTCCCAGTCGACCCCTTCGAGGTCGGCCGGGCCCGCGGAGCCGGTCACTTCCCCTGACCCTTTCGGTAGCGCATACCGTCAGCCTTGGGCATGCGCAGGCGTTGCGCCGACAGGGAGAGCACCAGCAGGGTGACGACGTACGGGGTCGCGCCCACGAACTCGGCCGGGACCTCGTCGGTGAGCAGGTACCAGACCAGCACCAGCGCGCCCACGGCCAGGCTGGTCACGCCCTGCCACAGGTTGCGCTTCCACAGCTTCCAGGCGCCGAGCAGCACCAGCAGGATCACCAGGAGCAGCAGCAGCGCGTGGACGGTCGGTCCGCCGTTGCGCAGCTGCAGCGCGTCGGAGTAGCCGAACAGGCCGGCGCCGGCGGCGAGACCGCCCACCCGCCAGTTGCCGAAGATCATCGCGGCGAGACCGATGTAGCCGCGGCCGCCGGTCTGGCCCTCCAGGTAGATGTGCGTGGGCACCATCGCCAGGAACGCGCCGCCGAGGCCGGCCAGGGCACCGGAGACGATCACGGCCACGTACTTGTACAGGTACACGTTGACGCCCAGCGACTCGGCGGCCACCGGGTTCTCGCCGGCCGACCGCAGCCGCAGGCCGAAGGCCGTGCGCCACAGCAGGAAGAAGCTGCCGACGAAGAGCACGACGGCGACGAGCGTCAGCGCCGAGACATCGGTGACGAGGCCGCCGACGACCCCGGCGAGGTCGGAGACGAAGAACCAGCCGTGCTTCTCGATGCCGGCCAGCCAGTCGGACAGCCCGGGGATGTCGAACGACGGCAGGGAGTCGATCGGCGGGGACTGCTTGGGGTTGCCGCCCTTGGTCGCCGCCTCGCCGCCCGTGAACCAGAGCTTGGCGAGGTACTGCGTCGCGCCGAGCGCCAGGATGTTGATCGCCACACCGGAGATGATGTGGTCCACGCCGAAGGTGACGGTGGCGACCGCGTGGACCAGGCCGCCGACCGCGCCGCCGACGACACCGGCGAGCACGCCGACCCAGGGGTTGGTCTGCCAGCCGGCCCAGGCACCGAAGAAGGTGCCGAGGATCATCATGCCCTCGAGGCCGATGTTGACCACGCCGGAGCGCTCGGACCACAGACCGGCCAGACCGGCCAGACCGATCGGCACGGCGAGCCCGAGGGCCGCGGTGATCTGGCCCTGCGCGGTGAGCTGGTCCTGGCCCGTGACGATCCGTACGACCGACACCAGCGCGAGGGCGCCGGCGACGATCAGCAGGATCATCGGGAAGGAGAGGCGGACCTTGCGGCCCTTGGTGCCGGCCGGCTTGGGAGCCGCGGGCGGCGGGGTGTGGGTCGTCGTGGCGGTCACGCCGTCACCTCCTTCTTGATGCCGGCCTGGGCGGCGAGCTGCTCCCCGACCTTCTGCTGCTGGCGCTTGAGGCCGTAGCGGCGGACGAGCTCGTAGGCGATGACGACGCTCAGGACGATGACGCCCTGCATCACGCCGACGATCTCCTTGTCGTAGCCGTCGAACTCCAGGCGGCCGGAGCCGCGCTCCAGGAAGCCCCACAGCAGCGCGGCCAGCGCGACGCCGATCGGGTTGTTGCGGCCGAGCAGCGCCACCGAGATGCCGGTGAAGCCGATGCCCGCCGGGAAGAGGTCGGCACCGTAGGCGTGGACGTCGTTCAGCAGCAGCGGCAGGCCGGTCAGGCCCGCCAGGGCGCCGGAGATCAGCATGCTGTAGAGCACCATGCGCTTGACGCTGACACCGCTGGCGGTGGCCGCGCTCTCGGACAGGCCGACGCTGCGCAGGTCGAAGCCGAAGCGGGTGCGGCCGAGGACGAACCAGTAGCCGACGCCGATGATCAGGGCGAGGACGACGAAGCCGTAGATCTGGCCGATGTCCTCGCCCATGTCGAAGTTGAACAGGTGGCCGGACGAGGGCAGCGGCGTGGTCGACACCGACGTCTGCGCCTTGTCGAGGTGGCCGAGCCGGCCCGCCTTGAGGAAGTAGCCGACGATCGACAGCGCGATCGCGTTCAGCATGATGGTCGCGATGACCTCGCTGACGCCGCGGCTGGTCTTCAGGACGCCCGCGATGCCGGCCCACATGCCGCCGACCACCATGGCCACCACGATGATCAGCGGGATCTGCAGGAAGCTCGGCAGGGTCACCGCCCCGCCGACCGCGGCGGCGAAGAAGGCGCCGAGCCGGTACTGGCCCTCGACGCCGATGTTGAACAGGTTCATGCGGAAGCCGACGGCGACCGCGATACCCGCGATGTAGTAGGTGGTCGCCTTGTTGATGATCTCGACCTGGCTGTCGCTCTTGAAGCCGTAGTCGATCATCGTGCTGAAGGCGCCGAACGGCTCCTTGCCGGTGGCCAGCAGCACGAGCGCGGTGATCACGAACGAGGCGACGATCGCCAGCACGGGCGCGGCGACCGCGAGGAGCAGCCGCTCCTTGTCGATCTTCTTCATCGGTCCTCTCCCCCGTGGGCGGCGTCGCCGTTCTCGTGCTCGAGATGACCGGCGGCGGCGCCCGTCATCGCGGAGCCCAGCTCCTCCGGGGTGATGGTGGCGGGGTCGGCGTCGGCGACCAGGCGGCCGCGGTACATGACGCGCAGGGTGTCGGACAGGCCGATCAGCTCGTCCAGGTCCGCGGAGATCAGCAGCACGGCCAGGCCTTCGCGCCGGGCCTCGCGGATCTGGTCCCAGATCTGGGCCTGGGCGCCGACGTCCACACCCCGGGTGGGGTGCGCGGCGATCAGCAGCCGCGGCTGGTGGCTCATCTCGCGGCCGACGATCAGCTTCTGCTGGTTGCCGCCGGACAGGGACGCGGCGGTGACCTCGATACCGGGGGTGCGGACGTCGTACTCGCGCACGATCCGCTCGGTGTCGCGGCGGGCCGCGGCCGGGTCCAGGAGGCCGCCCTTGCTGTTCGGGCGCTCCGTGACGTGGCCGAGGATGCGGTTCTCCCACAACGGGGCCTCCAGCAGCAGGGCGTGCCGGTGGCGGTCCTCGGGGATGTAGCCGATGCCGTCCTCGCGGCGCTTGCGCGTCGGGAGGTGGGTGATGTCGGTGCTGCCGAGGGTGATCCGGCCGGCGTCGGGCGGGAGGATGCCCATGATCGCCTCGACCAGTTCCGCCTGGCCGTTGCCCTCGACGCCCGCGATGCCCAGGACCTCGCCCTTGTGGATGGTCAGGGAGATCCGGTCCAGGACGACGCGCTCGATGCCCTCCAGGTCGGTCTCCGACAGGTGCAGGCCGTCGACGGTCAGCATCGGGACGTCGGTGACCGTGGACTCGCGGGTCTCCGGGGACGGCAGTTCGCTGCCCACCATCAGTTCCGCGAGCTGCTTGGGGGTCGTGGTCTTCGGGTCGGCCGAGCCGACCGTGGTGCCGCGCCGGATGACCGTGATCTCGTCCGCGACGGAGAGCACCTCGCCGAGCTTGTGCGAGATGAAGATGACGGTCAGGCCCTCGGCCTTCAGACCGCGCAGGTTGTCGAAGAGCGCGTCGACCTCCTGCGGGACCAGGACCGCCGTCGGCTCGTCGAGGATCAGCGTACGGGCGCCTCGGAAGAGGACCTTGAGGATCTCGACACGCTGACGGTCGGCGACACCGAGGTCTTCCACCAGGACGTCCGGCCGCACTCCGAGGCCGTAGGCGTCCGAGATCTCCTTGATCCTGGCACGGGCGCGACCGCCGATGCCGTGGAGCTTCTCGCTGCCGAGCACGACGTTCTCGAGGACCGTCAGGTTGTCGGCGAGCATGAAGTGCTGGTGCACCATGCCGATGCCGCGGGCGATGGCGTCACCCGGGTCGTGGAACGTGACGCGCTCGCCGTCGACGGTGATGGTGCCCTCGTCCGGCTTCTGCATGCCGTAGAGGATCTTCATCAGCGTCGACTTGCCGGCGCCGTTCTCACCCACGAGGGCGTGCACGGTGCCGCGGCGGACGGTGATGTCGATGTCGTGGTTGGCCACGACACCGGGAAATCGCTTCGTGATGCCGCGCAGCTCGACGGCATGCGGACTGAGGGGGCTAGGGGGACTGGGGGTGCTGGACGCGTTGATGACGCACTCTCCTCGCGGAAAAGAGCGGGGCGGGGCGGGTGTGGCGAACGTACCGCGAGGAGGGAACTCTATGCGCGTAGCGTTGCCAGATCCATAGTGGTGCGAGTCAGAACAGATACCACCGGGACCGAAATGGGCGGAACGCAGGCGCGAGGCCCGGCGGGGGAGAGCCTGGGCTATCCCCCACCGAGCCTCGCGACCGTGACTCAGAGGAGACCGGGCGTCACTTGACGGTCGTGTTGACCTTGATGTCGCCGCTCACGATCTTCTGCTTGGCCGCGTCCAGCTGCGACTTGATGTCGTCGATGAAGCCACCGCTGGTCGCCAGGCCGACGCCGTCCTTGGCGAGGTCGTAGCTCTGGGTGCCGGTCAGCGGGGCGCCGTTCTTCACGGACTTCACGGCGTCGTAGACCGCGACGTCCACGTTCTTCAGCGCGGAGGTCAGGATCGACTTCTGGTACTTGACCAGACCGGTCTGCGCGTACTGGTCGGAGTCGACACCGATCGCCCAGGCGCCGGTCTTGCCCGCGACGGCCTCGATCGCGCCGTTGCCGGAGGAGCCGGCCGCGGCGTAGACGACGTCGACGCCCTTGTCGAGCATGCCCTGCGCGGCCGCCTTGCCCTTGGCCGGGTCGGAGAAGCCGGACAGGTCGGAGCCGCTGGTCAGGTACTGGGTGGTGACCTTGACCTTCGGGTTGGTCTCGGTGACGCCCTGGCGGAAGCCCGCCTCGAACTTGTTGATCAGCGGGATGTCCACGCCACCGATGAAGCCGACCTTGTTGTCCTTGGTCTTCAGGGCGGCGGCGACACCGGCGAGGTAGGAGCTCTGCTCCTCGGTGAAGACGATGCTGTCGACGTTCTTGGCGTCCACGACGGAGTCGACGATCGCAAAGGTGGTCTTGGGGTACTTCGCGGCGGCGGCCTTGATGGAGTCGCCGTAGGCGAAGCCGACACCGATGACCGGGTTGTAGCCCGCGTCCGCCAGGTCCTCGAGGCGCTGCTCGCGGTCGGCCTCGGTGTCCGAGGTCTTCGCGGTGAGCTCCTTGACGTCGATCCCGAAGTCCGTCTTGGCCTTGTCCAGGCCCGCGGCGGCGGAGTCGTTGAAGGAGTGGTCGCCACGACCACCCACGTCGTAGGCGACACCGACCTTGAGCTTGCCGCTGCTCTTGTCGCTGTCGCTGCCGCTGTCCTTGGAACTGCTGCCGCAAGCGGTCGCGGTGAGCGCGAGGGCCGCGGAGGCTATGCCCGCGGCGGCGAACTTGGTTACCCGGCGCAAGAGGGTACCCCTTCACTAGAAGCGCCCCGTCCGGCGCTGGCTTAACCCGGAGCTTAACGCGCGTAGATGTCAGGTAAAGGGGGGTTGGCGGCCCGTTATCGGATCGACGCATTTCGGCCAGGTGACCCGGCCGTGACAGCCGGGTCACCCACCGTCATGCCAGCAGCGCAGCAGAGGTGAACAGCTCCACCCCGACCTTGATCGCTCCCTCGTCGACGTCGAAGTCACCTTGATGCAGATCACGCTTGGTCGTGTCCCCCACGGGACGCACCCCCAGCCGCGCAAGGGCGCCGGGCACCTGCTCCAGGTACCAGGAGAAGTCCTCGCCACCGAGGCTCTGCTCGGTGTCCTCCACGGTGTGCGCGCCGTAGCGGGCCGTCATGGCGTCGCGCAGCAGCTCCGTCGAGTCGTGCTCGTTGACCACCGGCGGGACGCCGCGGTGGTACGTCAGCTCCCACTTGGCGCGATACATGCCGGCGATCTGGTCGATCACCTCGTGCACCAGGTCCGGCGCCTCGTGCCAGGCGGTCAGGTCCAGGCAGCGGACCGTGCCCTCCAGTTCGGCGTGCTGCGGGATGACGTTGCAGGCGTGGCCGGCCTCGATACGGCCCCACACGATGCTCATCCCGGACCGCGGGTCGACCCGGCGGGCCAGCACGGCCGGCAGCTCGGTGGCCATCTTGGCGGTGGCCGTCACCAGGTCGGTGGTCAGGTGGGGGCGGGCGGTGTGGCCGCCCGCGCCGTCCAGGGAGAGCTCCAGGCGGTCCACCGCCGAGGTGATCGGCCCCTGCCGCAGCCCGATCCGGCCGACATCGACCTTGGGGTCGCAGTGCACGGCCAGGATGCGGCCGACGCCGTCCAGCGCGTTCGCCTTGATGGCGTCCAGCGCCCCGCCCGGCATGACCTCCTCGGCCGGCTGGAACACCAGCCGCACCGGCCGCCGCAGCTTGCCCTCGCGCAGCAGCTCCGCCAGCACCAGGCCGGCGCCCAGCACCACCGTGGTGTGCACGTCGTGTCCGCAGGCGTGCGCCCGGCCGGGGACCGTCGAACGGTAGTCGACCCGCTTGGTGTCCGGGATCGGCAGCGCGTCCAGATCGGCGCGCAGGGCCAGCCGGGGCCGCTCCGGGTCCGTGTCCCCGATGTCGCAGATCAGGCCCGTCCCGCCCGGCATCACTCGGGGCTTGAGACCGGCCTGCTCCAGGCGGGCCTTCACCGCGGCCGTCGTGCGGAACTCCTGGCGGCCCAGTTCGGGATGCATGTGCACATCCCGCCGGAACGCCACGAGCTCCGTCCGCAGGCGCTCGGGGAGCACACCCAGAAGGGCGTCGTCCGGCGCGGCGGGGACGGTGGGGGCCACTGACACAGGGGTTCCGGAGGGTTCGGAGGGTGAGTCGTTCACCTCCGACAGGCTAGACCGCATCTGCTCTCCCGATCGCTACATCGCCGTAAATTCATTCCGCGCGAGGAAGAAAAACTCCCCCGTCCGGCGCGTACCCGGCTCCGTACAGGGGTATCAACACGGTTTACCCCTCGCCACTCCATAGTGGCTCAACGATCGCCCCGTCGCGAGGCAACGCCCGGTGAGCGGCGTCACCCTGACCTGGGAGGCAGCCGCGCGGAGGCGGGCGGGGTCAGCGCGGTCCGAGCAGCCGTGAGTAGAGGTCCAGGAGCGGGGCGGACTGCGTCTGCCAGGACCATTCGCGCAGGGTGTCGCCACGGTCGTACGCCTTCCGGTAACGCCGCGGATTGGTCAGCACCGCGCCGACCGCGCGCACGAAGTCGGCCGTGTCCAGGGACCGGAACACCTCGCCGTTGCCGATCTCCAGCGTCGGGCGGGCCAGCACCCGGACGTCACTGACGACCACGGGCAGCCGGGCGTGGGCGTACTCGAAGTACCGGGCCGGCAGGGCCACCTGCTGCGCCGGCAGTCGGTGCACGGGCAGCACGCCGATGTCCGCGGAGGCCAGGAAGCCCGGGATCTCGGCGGGCGGGACAAAGGGCAGCACGTGCAGACGGCCCTCGACGCCGAGCTCCGCGGCGCGGTCGGTCAGGACGCGCACATAGGCGTCGCCGGGATCGGGCACGACCAGGGCGGCGTGCAGGTCGTACAGCTTGGGCAGCGCCTCGATGACCGTCAGCAGCCCGCGGGCCGGACCGACCGCGCCGCTGTGGACCAGGAGGGGGACCTCGGGGGCCAGATGGCAGCGGTCACGGACCCCGGACCGCGACGAGGAGGCCGAGGACGGCGGGGCGTTGCGCGCCACGGCCGGGCGGGCGGCGAGGCCGTGGCGCTCGCGCAGCCGGTCGGCGTAGGTCTCGGCGACGGTGACGACGCCGTCGACGAGCGGCACATAGGTGCGCTCGTGGGCGTCGCGGGCGACGGCGGCCCGGTGGCTGGGCTCGGTCTTGGCCGTGGTGTCCCAGACGACCTCGACACGGTGCCCGGTGCCCTCCGCGCGCAGCGCGGCGCGGACGGCGGTGCCCAGGGTGCGGTGCCCCAGGGCGTGGACCAGGTGCGGGCGCAGCTCGTCCAGGACCGGCCCGTAGGCGATCTCCAGGTCGAGCAGCAGCGGGTCGAGCCGGCGCCAGCAGCGCTTGCCGAGCAGCAGCCGCGCGGTGGTGGTGGCCAGCCGGTCCAGCAGCCCGTCGGGCGCCGCCCTGCGGCGGACGGCGGCGCGGTACTGCGCCGAGCGCAGGGCGGTCCAGGCCCGGCGCACCGCGTGCCGCACCCGCGCGCCGCCGTGGCCGAGCCGGGCGGCGGCCTTCACCGGTAAAGGGCGGTGGATCACGTCCAGCTCGGCCCGGCGGGAGGCCAGCAGGGCCGTGTGGGCGACCACGAGGGCGGTGCGGTACGCGCAGGACTCCGCGCTGCGGTACGCCAGTGCGCGCAGCAGGCCCGGACGGGGCCGTTGCAGGACCCTGCGCTGCAGGGTCTCCTGGACGGCGACACGGATCAGGCGCACGCCCTCGGGCGCGATACCGGCCCCGTCCTCCCGGCAGTCCTGGCAGCCGGGGCCCTCGGCTGCCCGGCCGATGATCGTGACCTCGTACCCCGCCCCGGCGGCGGCCGCCGCCACACGATGCGCCCGTGAGTCGCGCTCCAGCGCACTGTCCGCGAGAACCACGACGCGCCGGGCGGGCCTCGGTGCCGTTGCCATGGACCAAGGCAACCTGGTTCGGGTGACTGATCGGTTACGTACGGCTTGCGCGGAGCGGAACGCCCCCGGCAGCCGCAACGCGCTCCCTCGTGCGCCCCTCACGCCTCCAAGCGCCCCGGCGCGCCTGGTTTTCACACATCCCCCACCTTTTCGGGACTTGTGCGGACGCCCACACTGGTGGGAACAGGGGAAATGGGGTGGGGCGTGTGACATCGCGATACCCGGGTGCCGGGAGCCCGGGGGACACGGCCGGGACCGGCATCGGGAACGGTGCCGACGACGGCGCCGAGGCCGGTGTGGAGGACGGCGTCCGGGAGGGCTCCGGCGCCCGCGCCGCACGGGCCGCCGCGAAGCCGCCGCCCCCTCGCCCGGCGGCCGCGCCGCCGATCCCGCACCAGCGGGGAGGCGGCGCCGGCGAGGAGGACTGGAGCGCGTCCACCCGCTACATGTGCGCGGGCGCCCGGCTCGACGAAGGCTTCGCCCGCCGGGTGGTGCACGAACTGCGGCACGAGCGCTACCGGGCCTGCGCCCCCTCCTACGGCGTCGACCTCGACCGGGTGGGCACGCATGCCGAACAGACCCTGGGGGACCTGCGCAAACGCGACCTGGTGGTCGGCGGCGCCTTCCTGGCGTCGCTGCTGCTGGCCCCGGTGGCCACCGTCGTGTACTGGTTCGCCACCGCCTTCCTGCCCGGCGGCGCCCCGCAGGGCTCCGCCGCACCCCGGTGGGCGCGCGGCCGGGAGCGGCCCCGCGACCCGGCCGTCCTGGCCGTGCTGCGGGCGCTGGCCGTACAGGTCCTCGTGCTGCTCGCCGCGAGCTGGCTGACCCCGCTGGTGCCGGTGTGGCTCAACGACGTCCCGGTGGCCACCTTCCTGCTGACGCTCGTCCTGCTGGTCGTCTGCCCCTGGGTGTTCACCTGGGAGCAGCGCGGCCGGGCGTGGAGGGCGGTCCGCGAGCAGCTCACCCGGGAGGCGTTCGGCTCGGCCGCCGACGGCCCGCCCGTGGACCGGGACGCGACCGGGCTGCCGCAGTCCTCGGTCGGCGGCGACGCCAACCTCGTCGTCTACAGCGGCTACCGCCCCTTCGTCGGCGCGGGCGACGAGGTCACCTCCTGGTCGTTCGCCATGCGGCTGACCCCCGAGGGGCACGAGCCCGGCACGGGCGCCGAGCCGCCCCCGGTGCCCTTCGACACCGCCGGCCTGGTCCGGCGGATGGCGGACGACCTGGACGCGCTGCGCGCGGGCGCGGTCTCGCCCATGGACCGCGTCCCGGGACTGGAGGTCACCGAGAAGGTCTTCGTCCACGGCACCGAGCTGCGGCAGAACACCCTGTTCGGCGAGGCCGTGTTCTGGCCCGGCGCCGCCGGGCACTGGCCGCCCGAGGGAAGGCCCGCCGACCAGCTGTCCTCGGAGCGCATCGCCGCCGCCCGGGGCAACATCGACGGGCCGGTGCGGCACTGCCTGTGTGCCCAGGTGCGCAGCTGGGGCACGGACCTGGTGCTGTCGGTGTTCGTCCAGGTCGCCGTGAGCGCGGCGACCCTGTACCTGCAGGCGAACACCCTGGTGCTCACGCCCGTCAAGCAGGAGTACCGGGTGGCCGACTCGGTCGCGCGCCCGGAGGACCCGCAGGACGGCGGGAGCACCGCCCCGGGCCTCGCCGACGCACTGCTGCACAGCCGCTCGGTACTCCAGTCCGCGCCGGCCGCCGCCTTCTCCGAACTGCGCGCCCCGGCCCGGCGGCAGCGAGCGCTGCAGGAACAGCGCGCCGCCATGACCGACGACCGGCGCTACGACTTCGGGGCCCGGCTCAGCCTCCGCGAGCTCGCCTCCTCGCACGCCTTCCGGGACTTCTTCCAGCGGGTGGACGTCAACCGCATCGGCAAGCAGATCGAGTTGCAGGTCCTGGGCACCGTCGCCGAGTTCCTCGCCGAGCACGGCCTGGACCTCGGTGATCTGACGCGGCACCGCAACGTCATCCTCAACCAGGGGATCATGATGACCGGGGGCTCCATGAGCGGCAGCATCGCCGCCGGGGCCGGCGCGGCGGCCCTGTCCACCGCCCCCGCGCCGCAGTCGGCCGCCGACCCCGGCGAGGGGGGTGGCGCGCGATGACGGGGACCGGCGAACCGGGGACCAACCACGGCATCGTCATCGGCGGGCACGCCCGGGTCGCCGACTCGGCACTGGCCGCCGGGGCGGGCGCCGTCGCCCACCGCACCGCGGACGGGTCCTCCACCGCCGACGGCGCGCTCGCCGCCCTCGACGAACTGCGGCGCCGGCTGGAGGCGTTGGAGGACACCGAGGCTGCGCGCGCGGAGGCCGGGGCACTGGCCCGGGAACTGGCCGCCGGGCAGGCCGACGGCGAGCGCGTCGAGCGGCGTCTCGCCCGGCTCCGGGCGCTCATCGGCGACGCCACCGCGCTCACGGGCCTCGTCACCGCGGTGCACGCGAGTGTGCGGGCGGTCACGGGTGGCTGAGCACCGCCGCCGCACGGCGGCGCTCGCCCTGCTGCTCGGGTGTGCGAGCGCGCTCGCGGCCTGTTCGCCGGCCGGGCACTCCGCCGCGGACAAGGGCGGCGACGGTCCGCGGACGACGGCCGTGTTCACCCCGCGCCGGCCGTTGGGCGAGGAGCGGTTGCGGCAGACCGCCGACCTGATGCGCCGGCGCGCCGAGGGGTTCGGTCTCCGGGACGTGGAGGTGCGCGCGGCCGGCGGGAAGGTCACCGTCTCCGCGCGGGGCGCCGCCTCGCAGCAGCTCGCCGCCGAGCAGCTCGCCTCGCTCGGCAGGCCGGCGGTGCTGGTGCTCCGGCCGGTGGTCGCGGTCGCGCCGGCCGCCGACGAGGGGCCCTCCGCTCCGGCGGGGGCCGGGGCCGCGGAGTTCCGGGCGCTCGACTGCTCGGTGGCAGCGGGCCGCACGGATCACCAACGGGGCGACGGGGAGCGGGCCGTGGCGTGCGCCACAGACGTCGCGGACGGGGTCCGGTCGAAGTACCTGCTCGACCCGGTCGCGCTCAACGGCACCGAGATCAGCAGCGCCGAGGCGGTCTTCGACCGGCAGGACGGCACCGGGTGGCAGATCCAGCTGCGGTTGACCGCCGCCGGCGCGAGGACCTTCCAGGACGTCACCGGCCGGCTGGCCGGACGGACGAGCCCGACCAACCAGTTCGCCATGGTGCTGGACGGCGCGGTACTGTCCGCCCCCGCGGTGAACCAGGCCATCCCCGGCGGGACCGCCGTCATCACCGGCAACTTCACCCGCGCGTCGGCGGGCCTGCTGGCCGCGCAGATCAGCGGCGGCTCGTTGCCGACACCGATGGACGTGTCGTCCATGACGCGCTGAGGCGCCTCGTGGACGGCACGTCCGCGGTGTCCGGGGCACCGCCACGCGTTCCGCGGTCAGGTCCCGCGCCGGGGCGGGACGCTCGGTGTCCGGGGTGGTCTCCGTGGCGGCCGGGCCCGGTCGCGGGACATACCCGTACCGGTCGGTTGTCACGACCCCGTACGCGTGCGTCGTCTCCGGCGTGCCCTGCACGTCCCAGCGGCTGCCCGATGGCCTCCGTGCGGGCGGCCAAGCGGGCGTCGCCGGCCGCGGTGCCGGTCCGGACGATCCTGTCGTCCGCCCTCGGTGGTGGAGCAGTCCTCCTGGCCGCCGGGGTGACACCGGGCCGCGCCGTCATCCAGCGCCTGCCCTCGGTCGTCCCCCTGCGGACACCCGCGGCGGCCGGCGCCCCGCGGATCCCTCGGTCGACGCGGGAGGCGGGTCTTCCCGGTGACTTTCGCCACCGGGGAGACCCGCTTGCCTCGGGTCAGGGTGCGAGGGCCGCGGTCTGCCCGGAGACCACCGACGCCAGCCCGTGCAGATCGCGGGCGGTGCCCGTGATGCCGGACAGGAAGCTCTCCGCCCGGGGTGAGGCGGAGTCGGTCAGCCACTCGGGGTCGACGTCGCAGACCGTGATCTTGACGCCGGTGCCCTCCAGCGCGAGCGGGAGGGTGTGCACGACCGTGGAGGGGAAGCTCAGGATCGTGTGGCCGATCGGACCCCGCCGGGCGACCAGTTCCAGGGGCAGGTCGGGCCGCACGATCTGCAGACCGGTCTCGACGGAGAGCCGGTGCAGCTTCTCGACGCTCTCACGACGGTGTGCGAAGTAGCGGGTGGCACCGTGGCCACTGGCCAGGATGCCGACCGCGGTCATGTACCGCTCCAGGTCGACGACGCCGGTCTCCACCAGGGAGGTGCCGACGATGTCGGTGCCGGCGCTGATGGTCGGCGGACCGAAGCGGGCCCGCGTCCAGGCGAACCGGTTGGCGCGCAGCGCCATGCCGGGCGGCGGAGTGGCGGGCATCGAACTGAACAGCTCGACCCGCCGTCCGCGACCCGGGGTGAGGCGCCGCCGGGCGGCCGAGGCGAAGACGCCGAAGGCGGCGTCCGCCGGGGAGCCCCGCCGGCCGCTGCGGTGCCACCGGACCAGCCGGGCGCCCTTGGTCAGCAGCTCGGTGAACTCCATGGTCGCCGTGCCGTCGTCCACAACGATGATCTCCCGCGCCCGGGTGAGCGGCAGGAGGACCTGCACCAGCCGGGAGAAGGGGTCACCGAGTACCACCCGGCCCGCGGAGCGCAGGGCCGGGGTGAGCTCGGCCGCGGTGCGCAGCAGGGAGCCCCGTGAGGAGCGTGCCTCGCACCAGCGGACCACGATGCCCTCGTCCATCGCCAGCTCCGCCATGCGGCGCAGTTGCCCGCGCGTCATGGGGTCGCGCGGGACGAGTGCCACCACGGTGAGCGGTCGGCCGGGTGCCACCGGGCCCGGGGCGGCCGAAGCCGCCCCGGGTCGCGGTGTGGGCACCGCGGGCGGGTGAACATGCGCCCACTCCAGCACGTTGAGCAGCTGAACGGGGCTCTCTACGAGTGCCAGAGTGCCGCTGTCGCCCATGGATCAGGCCGACACCGACTCGGCGTCGGCGGCAGCTGCAGCCTCCTGCTCGGCGATGACACCGGGCACGCGGCGCAGCTTCTTCATCGGGCCGAGCTCGCCCTCGTAGACCTTCTTGACACCGTCGCCGAGCGCGGACTCGATGATGCGGATGTCGCGGACCAGGCGGTCCAGACCCTGCGGCTCCACCGAGGCGGCCTGGTCGGAGCCCCAGTTCGCGCGGTCCAGGGTGATGTGGCGCTCGACGAAGACCGCGCCCAGGGCGACCGCCGCGAGGGTGGTCTGCAGGCCGATCTCGTGGCCGGAGTAGCCGACGGGCACGTTCGGGAACTCACGCTGCAGCGTGTTGATCATCCGCAGGTTGAGCTCCTCGTGCTTCGCCGGGTAGGTCGACGTGGCGTGGCACAGGATGATGTTGTCGCTGCCGAGGACCTCCACCGCGTGGCGGATCTGCTTCGGCGTGGACATGCCCGTGGAGAGGATGACGGTCTTGCCGGTGGCGCGCAGCGCGCGCAGCAGCTCGTCGTCGGTCAGCGAGGCCGAGGCGACCTTGTGGACGCGGACGTTCTCGAACTTCTCCAGGAACTCGACCGAGGGGACGTCCCACGGGGAGGCGAACCAGTCGATGCCCTTGCTGACGCAGTACTCGTCGATGGCGCGGTACTGCTCCTCGCCGAACTCCACCTTGTGACGGTACTCGATGTAGGTCATCCGGCCCCAGGGGGTGTCCCGCTCGATCTCCCACTGGTCGCGGGGGGTGCAGATCTCCGGGGTGCGCTTCTGGAACTTCACACCGTCGGCGCCGGCCTCGACGGCCGCGTCGATCAGGGCGAAGGCGTCCTCGAGGGAGCCGTTGTGGTTGATGCCGATCTCGCCGGTGACGTAGACGGGCTGGCCGGGGCCGACCAGGCGGTCGCCGATCGGACGAAGGCGGGCGGGGGTGGTGGTCACTGGGAGAGTTCCCTTCGGGAAAGTGAGGGGCCGAGGATCCACGAGGCGACCTCGCGGATCGCGCCGCGCCCTCCGGGCGTTGCGGTGATGGAGCGGGCCGCGTCCTTGACCACGTCGTGCGCGTTGGCGACGGCGGTCGGCCAGCCGACGAGCGCGAAGCAGCCGAGGTCATTGACGTCGTTGCCGACGTAAAGGACCCGCTCTGGGGCGATACCTTGCTCCTCGCACCACTGCTTCAGTGCGAGGTCCTTGCGGTCGATGCCATGGAGCACGGGGACCTTGAGCTTGCGGGCCCGTGCGGCGACGACCGGGTTGGTCTCCGTGGACAGGATCAGGACCGGAAGTCCGTTGTCGCGCAGGGCGGCGATCCCGAGCCCGTCACCACGGTGCACCGTGACGGTCTCGCGTCCCTCGGAGTCGACCAGCACCGTGTCGTCGGTCTGGGTGCCGTCGAAGTCGAGTACGACCGCGTCGATGTCGTCGCGGGTCGGCAGGGCGGCCGGTGCCGCGGACTCGTCGGTCCTGTCGGCGGAGCCGGTCGCGGGGTCGAGCAGCGGGGCCAGGGCACGGGCGCGGGACAGGTCGTCCGGCTCGTCGATCTCCAGCACCCGGGCGGGGTCGGTGCGCACCAGCGCGGTGTGGCCGAAGAACCGGTGCTTGGCCTCGCGGAAGCCCTCGACGCGCATCGCGTAGGCGGCGCCGGTCTCCAGGAGGTCCTGCGGGCGGTCCTGCCGGCGCGGGCGGTGCGCCTTGTCGTGGTTGACACCGTACCCGCCGGTGGTGGTGGCCAGGGCGGTACGGGCCTCGCCGGTGAGGGAGGCGGCGCCCACCGTACCCCCCGCGGCGGCCGCGGCGCCCATCTCGTCTGCGGCGTCGCGCCAGATGAAACCGTGGAACGGCGCGACGGTCACGGCCGTGTCGGCGCCGTCCTCGACGACCGCCGCGGCGACCCCGTTGACGTCCTCGACGGAGATGAACGGGCTGGTGCACTGCACGAGCAGCACGACGTCCGCGCCGACCCCGGACATCGCCTGGTAGGCGTCCATGGCGTGCAGCACCGCCGCCTCGCTGGTCGCGGTGTCACCGGCGATGGCCGCCGGGCGCAGCACGACCTCGGCGCCGGCGGCGCGGGCCGCGTCGGCGATCTCCGGGTCGTCGGTGGAGACGACCACGTCGGTGATCAACTCGGCCTCGCGGCAGGCGCGCACGGCGCGGGCGACCAGCGGCACGCCGCCGACGGGGGCGAGGTTCTTGCCGGGTACGCCCTTCGAGCCGCCGCGGGCGGGAATGACGGCCAACACCGTTGGCATGGGGGCTCCTTGCGATTTGAGGGGACTCACAGCTGGCCCCATCGGCGGATCACGGGCGCGACGCGCTGGACGCCCTGCCGGTAGGCGGTGCGCGCGGAGTTGCGCGCGAAATCGCGTACGGCGCGGCGCAGCGCGCTCGGCTCGGCGGGCTCCACGGCGGCGCCGGGCAGCGGCTCGCCCTTCGGGTCCAGGCTGTGCCGGGCGAGGACCCCGGGGAGGTAACCGGGCGCGGTGGCGGTGGTGTAGTACGGCGCGAGCGCAGGCAGTTCCGTCGCGGCGGCGAGCGCGGTGACGCGCTCACGCACCGTGCGGAACGGGTCGCCGTCCGAGGCGATGCCCTGGGCGCGAGCCCACGAGGGGCTCACGCGGGGCACCTGGCCCGCGTCGATGTGGTCCCACGAGGCGTAGGCGCCGGACCCCAGGAAATGGTGGTTGCCCAGCGACTCGCGAATGCCGAGATCGGTGAGGATCGCGGTCGGGATACCGCGGTGCATGGACTCCAGCGCGGCCGTGGAACTGACCGTGACCAGCAGGTCCGTGTGGTCCAGGACCTCGCCCATGTGCCCGTAGACGAGCTTGAGGTTCTTGGGCGGGTCCAGCCGGGCCACCAGCTTCTGGTACGGCTGTTCCTCGATGTGCGTGGTGTGCTCACCGGGCTTGCTGCGCAGCTTGACCAGCACCTCGCGGTCCGGGTGGAAGCGGGCGTGGTCCACCGCGCGGCGCAGCAGGTACAGGCGGTCCTTGCGACTGTCCGGGACGGACGGCTGGACCGCGAAGACGACGGTGAAGGGCCGGTCCGTCGAGGGCTCGTACGCGGCGCCCTCCAGGAACGGCAGCGCGGTCTCCACGATGGAGCCGGTGTTCGCCCCGACGCCCTCGTACACCGCGCGGAAGCGGTCGGCGTCGTGCGCGCTGTTCGCCAGGACCGCGTCGGCGCCGGAGCGCAGCAACAGGCCGTCGGCGAGCTTCTCGTAGACCACGCCGACGTAGCCGGTGACGACCACGGGCCGGCGGGGGGTGCCTTCCCAGGCGCGGGCCAGGCCGTGCAGCATGGCCTGGACCGTGCCGCCCACGCAGGACAGCACGACCACGTCCGCGGTGTCGCGGCTGGTCGTGGCCAGGAACTCGGCGGCGGTGACCTCGCGCATGGAGTCCGCGGGGATACCGACCTCGGCGAGCTGGCGCTCGGTCGGCGTCGCACGCCCGCGGAGCAGGCGGGCGTCGAGCCGCGCCTCGGGGGCGATACGGCGGGCCGTCAGCGCACCCCATTTCCATCGGGTGTCCGAGTCGGCGAGGACGGTGACCCTGATCGGGTCGGCGGTACTTGCTGGCACGCCGCAAAGCTAGGAATAGATTCCTAGCGAGCGCCCAACGCCACGCCAACGGACGGTTAACAACACGCCGCCGGATGAAGAACCGGCACGCCAGGCTGACGCGTTCACAAACCCGACACTCCACGTTCACCAAAGAGCCTGCGTCGTGTCAGCGCGCGAGGCGCCTGGGGCCATAGGGTGCGCCCCGTGAGTAAGCTTTCCGTCATCGTCCCGTTCTACAACGTGCAGGCATTTGCTCCTGACATGTTGAGAAGTCTCCGTGCGAACGCTCGGCCGGATTTCGAATTCATTCTGGTGAACGACTGCGCCACGGATGAGACGCCGAAAATCCTCGAACGCGCCCTGCCGGACCTCCCCGGGGCGAGACTGATCTCGCACGAGCAGAACGGCGGCCTCGCCACCGCCCGCAACACGGGCATCGACGCCGCCAAGGGCGAGTACGTGACCTTCCTCGACGGTGACGACTGGCTGGCCGAGGGCTACCTGCCCCAGCTGCTGGACTCCATCGAGACCCTGGGCACCGACTTCGTCCGCACCGACCACGTCGTCGTCCACGGCCGCAAGCGCACCGTCGCCCGTGTCCCGCACGGCCGCCGCGGGGTCTCGCTGGACCCCCGCGGGGCGATCCTGCCGGCCGACCGCACGACCTCGGTGGACTACCCGTACGCCTGGGCCGGGATCTACCACCGCCGGCTCGTCGACGCCGGGCTGCTGCACTTCCCCGACGGGCTGCGCACCGCCGAGGACCGGCCGTGGATCTGGCGGCTGCACCGCGAGGCGAAGAGCTTCGCCGTCGTCGGCCTGCTGGGGGTCTTCTACCGGCGCGGGGTGGCCACCTCGCTGACGCAGATCGGCGACGTCCGGCAGCTGGACTTCATCCGCTCCTTCGACCAGGTGCTCGCCGAGACGGCGACGGACCCGGAGGCGGACCGCTTCCTGCCCAAGGCCGTGCGCACCTACTGCGCGGTGATCTCGCACCACCTCGGGGCCATGGGCCGCTACGAGCCCCAGGTGGCCCGTAAGCTGAAGACCATGAGCGCCGCCGCCCTGAGGCAGATGCCCCAGGACCTCCTCGCCGAGGCTCTGGACTCGATGGACATGGAGCGCAGCCTGCGCCTGCGCAGGCTGCTGCGCCGGCGGATCGGCGGCGGGGCGGTGGCCGCGTAATGGGCCGTACCCAGGTCTTCCTGGCGGGCGGCCTCACCGGCGTGGCCGCCCTGGCCGCCGCGCTGGACGCGGGGTTGTTCACCCCGGCCGACCGGCGACTGCTGCTGATCAGCAACAACGCCCCGGTCCCGGAGATCTCGCCCGCCGCCGACGCGATGGCGGGCTTCGAGGCGCTGCGCGGCCGCTTCGACCGCGTGCTGTCGTGGAACGAGGCGATCGCCCCGCTGCACCCGCGCGGCTGGTCGCCGCGTCCGGACGACGTGCCGATGTGGGAACGCCATCTGCGGCGGCTGTGGGACCTCGGCGACGACGAGCTGGAGCTGGTCGTCGAGTCGCTGCACGTCGACCCGGCGCTCGCCCTGGTCAACGTCTTCACCGGCGCTCCGGTCGTGGCGTACGCGGACGGGCTCACGGCCTACGGCCCGAGCCCCAACAAGCTGGAGCCGCTGGTCACCACGCGTGTCGGCCGGCTGCTGCACCTGGGGCTCGTGCCGGGACTGCGCCCGCTGATGCTGTCGGAGTACGGCGTGCCGGAGGAGGTCGTCCCGGCCGAGGCGTTCACCAAGGTGCTCGCGGAGGTCGCCACGGCCGCGGAGCTCACCGCGGACGGCGACACGCCGCCGAAAGGCGGCGCCCTCCTGCTCGGCCAGCACCTGTCCGCGCTGGAGATCCTCAGCGACCGGCAGGAAGAGGAGCTCCACGTGCGCATGCTGCGCGGGGCCGTCGCCGCCGGGCACCGCACGATCGTCTTCAAGCCCCACCCGACGGCTCCCGCGCACCGGGCGGGGCAGTTGGAGCGCGAGGCGGCGGAGCTGGGCGCCGAACTGCGTGTGGCCGATCCGGCGCAGCCCGCCGAGGTGCTCTTCCAGAGCCTCCGCCCCGAACTGGTCGTCGGATGCTTCTCCACGGCGCTGTTCACCGCGTACGCGCTCTACGGGCTGCCGGTCGCCCGGACCGGCACCGGGACGGTGCTGGAGCGTTTGACGGTCTACGCCGACAGCACCCGCGTTCCCGTCACCATCGCCGACCGCCTGCTGCCCGACCTGGCCGACGGCACCGCGGCGACCGGCTGGACCCCGCCGGCCGCCGACCGCGTCGCCACCGAGCTCGCGCCACTGCTGCGCGCCGTCGCCTTCTGCATGCAGCCGCAGATGTACGCGTCCCTGCGCGACGAGACCGCCGCCTACCTGTCGAACCGGCTCAACGCCGGCAGCCGGCGCTACTTCACGCGGCGCCGGCTCTCCAGGCTCGCCCTCCCCGGCGGGGTGCCGGCCCAGCTGGCCTTCCTGCCGAACAATCCGGCGGTGCGCCGGGCGGCCCGCCGGCTGCGTCACGTGGCACGCCGCGGCTGACCCGGCGGACGGGGCGCCCCGTCCGCCGGGTCAGCCGCGGGCCGGTCCCGAAACGGGCCTCGTAGTTGCCGAGCATCTCCTCGGTCACCGCTCCCAGCAGCGGGTACCCGGAGTCGAGTTGCTCCCCGCGCTCGTCGGGGTCGGGCCAGGTGCCGCGGCACGGTGCCGACGCGGCCCTGCTCGGCAGCTACGCGCAGGAGCGGCTGCCGGTCGCCGCCGACGTCCTGGGCATGAGCACCCACCGGCACCGCAGCACCGTCGCCCGGGGCAACCGGACGAGCCAACGCAGCTCGGCGGTCCGTCAGCCGGGGGTCGGTTACCGCGGGGGCCCGCGCACCGCCGAGATCCGCGGCGGCCTGCCCGACACGGCGCTGCGGGCCGGCGACCGCGCCCCGGACGCACCGCTCGCCGTGCTGCCGGGGTTCGCCCGCGCCCACCGGGCGTAAGGCGGCGGCCTGTTCGTCGTCCGTCCGGACGGCCGGGTGCGACCGGCGGCGGACGACCCGCGGCGGGTGGGCGCGTACCTGGCCCGCTTCGGCGGCCGACCGGGCGGCAGAGGACGTAGGAAGACGTCAGAGGACGTCGGTGGGGACGTAGGTGCCCCAGACCTCGCGCAACGCGCCGCAGACCTCGCCGACCGTGGCCCGGGCGCGCAGCGCGTCCTTCATCGGATA
Source organism: Streptomyces sp. NPDC088354 (assembly GCF_044753585.1). Classification (NCBI taxonomy): domain Bacteria; kingdom Bacillati; phylum Actinomycetota; class Actinomycetes; order Kitasatosporales; family Streptomycetaceae; genus Streptomyces; species Streptomyces sp. NPDC088354. The sequence continues at coordinate 40,238 of NZ_JBIVNJ010000021.1, forward strand.
CAGCACGCCCCCCTCGCCCGTCCCGCCCTCCGCGGCCCTGCGCAGCGCGCCCAGCGCCGCCGTGACGGCCCGCCGGTCCCGCCGGGCGCGCAGGGTCGTGAGCCGCTCCACCTGCGCGGCCTCGATCGCCGGGTCGACGCGCAGCGGCCGGTACGGCTCCTCCTCGTCGAGCCGGAAGCGGTTCACCCCGACGACGACCCGCTCACCGGAGTCCGTCTCGCGCGCGATCCGGTAGGCGTTCCGCTCGATCTCCGACTTCTGGAAGCCGCGTTCGATGGCACCGACCGCGCCGCCCATGTCCTCGACCCTGCGCATCAGGTCCACCGCCGCCGCCTCGACCTCGTCGGTCATCGTCTCGACCACGTAGGAGCCGGCGAACGGGTCCACCGTCGCCGTCACGTCGGTCTCGTACGCCAGCACCTGCTGGGTGCGCAGCGCGAGCCGGGCCGACTTCTCGGTGGGCAGCGCGATGGCCTCGTCGAAGGCGTTGGTGTGCAGCGACTGCGTGCCGCCCAGTACCGCCGCCAGGCCCTGGACGGCGACCCGCACCAGGTTCACCTCCGGCTGCTGCGCGGTGAGCTGCACGCCCGCCGTCTGCGTGTGGAAGCGCAGCATCTGCGACCTGGGGTCGCGCGCGCCGAACTCCTCGCGCATCACGCGGGCCCAGATCCGGCGCGCGGCACGGAACTTGGCGACCTCCTCCAGGAGCGTCGTCCGCGACACGAAGAAGAACGACAGCCGGGGCGCGAAGTCGTCCACGTCCATGCCGGCGGCGAGAGCGGTGCGGACGTACGCGATGCCGTCCGCCAGGGTGAAGGCGATCTCCTGCGCGGGCGAGGCCCCGGCCTCGGCCATGTGGTAGCCGGAGATGGAGATCGTGTTCCAGCGCGGGACCTCGGCGCGGCAGTATCGGAACAGGTCCGCCACCAGCCGCAGCGAGGGCGCGGGCGGGAAGATCCAGGTCCCGCGGGCGATGTACTCCTTGAGCACGTCGTTCTGGATCGTGCCGGTGAGCCGGTCGGCGGGGACCCCCTGCTCCTCGCCGACCAGTTGGTACATCAGCAGCAGCAGGGCGGCGGGAGCGTTGATGGTCATCGACGTGGAGACCTCGCCGAGCGGGATGCCGCCGAACAGCACGCCCATGTCCTCGACCGAGTCGATCGCCACCCCGACCCTGCCGACCTCGCCGTGCGCGATCGGGGCGTCGCTGTCGTGGCCCATCTGCGTGGGCAGGTCGAAGGCGACGGACAGGCCGGTCGTGCCGTGGGCGATCAGCTGCCGGTAGCGGGCGTTGGACTCCGCGGCGGTGCCGAAGCCGGCGTACTGGCGCATCGTCCAGGGGCGGGTGGTGTACATCGTCGGGTGGACGCCGCGGGTGTACGGGTACCCGCCGGGCTCGCCGAGCCTCTCCGCCGGGTTCCAGCCGTCCAGTGCGGCGGGGCCGTAGACCGGCTCGATCGGCAGACCGGATTCGGACTCGCGTGCCATGCGTCATCCTCCAGGGACTCGCCCCCTGGTCCCAGTGTGCGGCGATGTCCCGGGATGTTGGCGCAACTACATGCCGGGGAAATCAGTCCAAGGGGGTACCGGTTCTCACAGGGGGATGTCATGGCACTCATATCGATCGCCCGATCACGCGCGGCCGCGGCGGCCGCTGCCCTTCTCACCGCGGCGCTGCTGGCCGGCTGCACCGCCCACGCCACCGAGCCCGCGGCCGCCGGCGGCGAGGACAGCCCGCGCCCGGCCGCCACGCCGAGTGCGAGCACCGGCACCTCGTCGGCCCCGACCCCGAGTGCCACCCCGAGCACCCCCCCGACGACCGCGAAGCCGAGCCCGTCCGGCACACCGAAGGCCCCGCACACCGCGCGCCCCGCGGTGGTCGTGGCACCCGGCAGCAACAGCGCCACGGTGCGCGAACTCCAGGCCCGCCTGCGGCAGCTCGGCCTCTTCGACCGGGCCCCCACCGGCTACTACGGCAGCGTCACCAAGGCCGCGGTCCGCACCTTCCAGGGCAAGCACGGCCTGGCCGCCTCCGGCACGGTCACCAAGTCCACCTGGACCACGCTCCGTTCCCTCACCCGGCAGCCCACCCGCGCCGCGATGTACCCGCCGACCGCCAACCCGGTGGGCGAGCTGGACCCGCGCTGCCTGCACGGCCGCGTCCTGTGTGTCAGCAAGACCAGCCGCACCCTGGCCTGGGTGATCGACGGCAGGGTCGTCTCGGCGATGGACGTCCGCTTCGGCTCGCAGTACACGCCCACCCGCGAGGGCACCTTCAGCGTGTTCGCCAAGAGCCGCCACCACGTCTCGACGATCTACCACACGTCCATGCCGTACGCGATGTTCTTCAGCGGCGGCCAAGCGGTGCACTACTCCCCCGACTTCGCGGCGCGCGGCTACGCGGGCGCGTCCCACGGCTGCGTCAACGTACGGGACGTCAACAAGATCTCGGCGCTCTTCGACCAGGTCCGGATCGGCGACAAGGTCGTCGTCCACTGGTGACCGGCTACCGGGGATCCCCGGCGAGCAGGGCGTCCAGCGCGCGCCCGAACACCCGTCGGCCGGCCCACGCCGTGGGCCGGCCGAACGCCTTGGGCAGCCCGCGCACCCGCAGGTCCTCGCGCCACACGATCCGCGACCCGGGCCCCGGGTCGCGCGGCCACACCTCGATCTCGGCCCAGCCCAGCACCACCGCGCCCCGCTTCTCCAGCCGGCACCGGCCGGGCCCGCCGCCGGCGTCCGGCGGCTCCCAGCGCACGATCTCCATCGGATCGGCGAAGGACAGCGGGCCGACACCGGTCCGGGCGGTGAAGCCCGCGTCGCCGTCGCGGACGACCGTGGTCAGCGGGACGTGGGCGGCGTGCCGTTCCCAGTCGGTGACCCGTCGCCAGGCCTCGGCGGGTGACAGGGACGACTCGCGCTCGACATGAAAGGTCGTGGTCACGACGGCCAATCTAGGTCTCCGGCCGCCGACGGGAGGGGACGCGGGCAGGGCGGGGGGAAAGCGCCCCGCCCACGTCCCTCGTTGGGGGGCCCGATACGGGGAGACCGGGCTGCCCCTCGACCGATGACCAGTCGGTCTACTGGTTAAAGCGCCCAGGGGGCCGAAAGTGTCACTCTCCGAGCGGCCGGGAGCGGTGGCGGCCGGACGGTGTCACTGGCCGCCGGGGCGGGCCGGCCGCCGCTCACCGGGGCGGTGGTGCGCGCCGGAACGGTTCTTCCCGTTCCCGCCTCCCACGTGGTGCCGCCGGCCGGGGCCGTCGTCCTTGGCGCCGTCCTTGGCGCTGTCCCTGGCGCCGTCCTTGGCGCCGTCCCTGGCGCCGTCCTTGTTCGCCTCGCCGCCGCGCCGGACGTGCGTCGCGAGCACCGTGGCGCAGTAGCGCCGCACCGCGGGCTGGCCGCCGCCGCCCGCCGCCTTGCGCAGCTGCTTCCAGATCTGCTCGTCGGTCTTCCCGCGACGCCAGCCGGCCGCCGCATAGGCACGGCACAGCGCCGTGGGCCCGATCGCCTCGCCGCGGTGCGGCGCGGCGGCCCGCGAAGCCCCGGGCGCACCCGGGACGACGCCGGCGCCCGGCACGGTGCCCGCGGGGAGACCGCGTGAGGACCGCGAGGGCACGGGCTCGCCCGGTGAGACCGCCGGGGTGGCCGGGCGGGTCCCGCCCGTCGCCTGTGGAGCCGCGCCCTGGGTGTGCACCGGGGCGGGCGCCTCGTCCGCACCCCTCAGCAGTACCGGCAACACGCCCGCCGCGGCGGCGAGGGCGACCCCGGCGACCGCCGCGGTGGCCAGCAGGGTGCCGCTGAAGGCCCTGGCGGTCCGGCTCTCGGGCCCGTCGGGGCGCCAGTCGCCCGCGACACGACCGCCGTCCCCTGCCTCGCGGCCGCCGGCGACGGACGGCAGTTCCGGCCCGCCGTCCCGCGCGTCCCGGAACGCGGCGAGGGCCTCCTCCTCGCGGGCCGGGTCGACCGTCGCGGGTGCGGCGGCCGCGGCCAGCATCCGGGCGAGGGCGACGGCACGCGGGTCCGTCCGTGCGGCGCCGGCGGTGCCGTTCCCCGCCGCCCCGCGCAACAGCCTTTCGGCGGTGGTGTCGTCGAGCCAGTCCTGTCCCTTGTTATCGCTCATCTCATGTCCTCAAGCGTTCGAGACGCCGAAAACGTCACACTTGACGACCCGTCGTCGGATTCCAGCAGCTCAGCGAGGCGCCGCAGGCCGCGGCTGGTGGCCATGCGCACCGCCCCGGGCCGCTTGCCCACCACCGCGGCGGCGGCGCGGGAGTCCAGCCCCATCACGACGCGCAGCAGGACCGCCTCGGCCTGGTCCCGGGGAAGGGCCGCGATCGCGGCCAGCGCGGCACCGGTGCCCACCGCGGCGACCGCCTCCTCGGCGGTGTCGGAGCGACCTGGCCGGTCGAGCAGTTCCTCCACCCCCGCGGCGGTCAGCGGGCGGCGGCCCACGGCCCGCAGGTGGTCCAGCGCGCGGTTGCGGGCGATGCGCGCCGCCCAGCCGCGCAGCGCGTCCCCGTCGCCGTGGAACGACGACAGGTCCCGGGCGATCTGCAACCACGCCTCCGATGCCACGTCCTCGGCGTCCCCCACGCCGACCAGCGAGCGTACGTACTGCAGCAGTTGCGGTTGCACCGCTCGGTACACGAACCGGAAGCCGTCCTCGTCCCCTTCTTGCGCCGCGCGTACCGCGGTCGCCAAATCCACGTTCGAGCCTCCCCCTTGGAATCGCGCACCATACTGCCCCATGACACGCGTCCCGACAGGCCCTGGGGGGCGGCTACTCACGGGTCACAAAGCGCGCGAAAGCAGCGGGGATCCCTCCGGCGCGCCGGTGGCCCCGAGGGGTGTGACACTTTCGGCCCGCGGGACGCTGAACAAGACAGAAGCGGCCGAAGACGCTCCTGTGGGGGGAGGCGGACTTCGGCCGCTTCACCTGGGACGGTGACCGCCGGGCCGGTCCACCCGTGAGGCCGGAGCCGCGAATTCCCGCCAGCTTCGTCCCGGCCGGCCCGGATCCCGCGGCTTCCGGCATGCGGACGCCTGGGGCGACCCGTGCCGGGCGCCGATGCGCCGCCGGTGGGGTACGGGAGGGCCGCCGGGCACCATCGGCCCGCGCCGCGGCCGGTCGGACCGCCTCGACGTGCCTGCCGGCACCCGTCCGGTGGAACGGAGCACCAGCAGAATCGTGCGGGTGCCGTGGCAGGCCCCGGCGTCGGTGCCGGCGCGCGGTCACACGATCGGCAGCGCCCGTCCTCTCGTACGACTCGGGTTCACTGCTACTCCGTTCGGGTGAAAGTGGCAGGGCGATGTCCCCGGCTCCGACCCGCCGGTCGCGTACGGCGGTCGCTACGGCGCACACCGCCGCGCGCTTCGCCCGCATACGCCACATGATCCGACGTTCGCCCCGAAGGGCGCATCCCGCCGTACGAGGTCACCGTGGACGTGCACTTTCGTTCCCGTACGGGTGAAATTCGCGCATCCGTCGTACAGGGCCGAACATACGCCGATACGGTGGCGCTCACGCGCCGTCCACTCCCACGGACGCCCCACGCGTCACCGTCAGTTCCGTCGTCCCCCGCATGACCCGCGGCGCCGCGCAGTCCCCCCACCCCGCAGTCCCCCCGCAGTTCCAGGAGAGCACCGCTGACCAGCGACACTCCGTCCGCCCAGCCGACGACACCGCCGCTGCTCCCGCCGCAGTCCCGCGGCGCCGAGCGCGCGGCCCGGCCGTCCCGTCCGGGACCGCCCCCCGGGCGCCCGCGCGGCGGCCTGGACGGCTTCAACGACGCCCCGCCCGCGGTTGCCGAGGCCGCCCTGCTGGGCTGCTGCGGCAGCCTGCGCTGGGCCCGCCGGGTCGCCGCCCACCGTCCCTACCCGGACGTGGACGCGCTGCTCGCCGCCGCCGACGAGGCCGCTTACGACCTGTCCCCCGCCGACCTGGCCGAAGCCCTCGCGGGCGAGGCCGCGGGCGCCCCGCCGGACATCGCGCCCACCCGCGGCAGCCTCGCCGCGCACACCGCGCTGCGGGCCGCCCAGGCCGCCTACGAGGCCCGCTTCGGCCATGTCTTCGTCGTCAGCCTGGACGGGGTCGACCCCGACGAGACCCTCGGCCAGCTGCTCGCCTCGCTGCGCCGCCGCCTGGGCCACGACCCCGACGAGGAACGCGTGGTCGCCGCCGAGGAGCTGCGCCGGGTGACCCGCACCCGGCTGGCCCGCCTCGCCCGCGGGGACGACCCGGCGGGACAAGGGGTTCCCGGTGGATACACCCACCCGTGCGGGATCGATCACACCTGACGGACCCGGCAGGACGTAGCCGACAGGCCGTCGCTACGATGGCCAGGGCCGGAGGACCGTACCCGGCCGGGCCCGACCGACCAAACGAAGCCGGCAGGCCCCTCACCGCTCCCGGAGGGTTTTTTCCGTGCCGGCTGGAACGTTGTACCGCGGCCGGGAAGGCATGTGGTCATGGGTGGCTCATCGCGTCACCGGTGTCCTCATCTTCTTCTTCCTGTTCGTCCATGTCCTCGACACCGCACTGGTGCGGGTCTCCCCCGAGGACTACGACAAGGTCGTCGACACCTACAAGCAGCCCATCGTCAGCCTTCTCGAATACGGGCTGGTCGCCGCTGTCCTCTTCCACGCTCTGAACGGCCTGCGCGTCATCGCCGTCGACTTCTGGTCCAAGGGCCCGAAGTACCAGAAGCAGATGCTGTGGTCGGTCGTCGGAATCTGGGTCGTCCTGATGATCGGGGCGATCTACCCCGTCCTCGGTCACGCCGCTCGAGTGCTGTTCGGGAGCTGAGTCCATTCATGTCCGCAACCGACCACGTGGAGCTCAGCTCCTCCAGCGCCGCCTACGGCCCTGACAACCCGGCTCCCTTCATCGAGGCGCCGCGCGCCCGTTCGAAGCGCACGCCGCGCGCCACCCGGACCAACTTCGAGCTGTACGGCTGGCTGTTCATGCGCCTGTCCGGCATCGTGCTCGTGGTCCTGGTCCTCGGCCACCTGCTGATCCAGCTCGTCCTCGACGGCGGCGTGACCAAGGTCGGCTTCGCCTTCGTGGCCGGCCGCTGGGCGTCCCCCTTCTGGCAGACCTGGGACCTGATCATGCTGTGGCTGGCCATGCTGCACGGCGGCAACGGCCTGCGCACCGTGATCAACGACTACGCCGAGCGGGACAACACCCGGTTCTGGTTGAAGATGCTGCTGTACACGGCGACGGCGTTCACCATTCTCCTCGGCACGCTGGTGATCTTCACCTTCGATCCGAACATCCGCTAGCCAGGGCTGGACAGGGAAGCGACCCCCCATGCAGATCCACAAGTACGACACCGTCATCGTCGGCGCGGGCGGCGCCGGCATGCGCGCCGCCATCGAGGCGACGAAGCGCAGCCGCACCGCCGTGCTGACGAAGCTCTACCCCACCCGCTCCCACACCGGCGCGGCCCAGGGCGGCATGGCCGCCGCCCTCGCCAACGTCGAGGAGGACAACTGGGAGTGGCACACCTTCGACACGATCAAGGGCGGTGACTACCTGGTCGACCAGGACGCCGCCGAGATCCTGGCGAAGGAGGCCATCGACGCGGTCCTCGACCTCGAGAAGATGGGCCTGCCCTTCAACCGCACGCCCGAGGGCCGGATCGACCAGCGCCGCTTCGGCGGGCACTCCCGCAACCACGGCGAGGCCCCGGTCCGCCGCGCGTGCTACGCGGCCGACCGCACCGGTCACATGATCCTCCAGACGCTGTACCAGAACTGCGTCAAGGAGGGCGTGGAGTTCTTCAACGAGTTCTACGTCCTGGACCAGCTGCTGGTCGAGGAGGACGGCGTCAAGAAGTCCGCCGGCGTGGTCGCCTACGAGCTGGCCACCGGCGAGATCCACGTCTTCCAGGCGAAGTCGGTCGTCTATGCCTCCGGCGGCACCGGCAAGTTCTTCAAGGTCACCTCCAACGCGCACACCCTCACCGGTGACGGCCAGGCCGCCGTCTACCGCCGCGGTCTGCCGCTGGAGGACATGGAGTTCTTCCAGTTCCACCCGACGGGCATCTGGCGCATGGGCATCCTGCTGACGGAGGGCGCCCGCGGTGAGGGCGGCATCCTCCGCAACAAGGACGGCGAGCGCTTCATGGAGAAGTACGCGCCGGTCATGAAGGACCTCGCCTCGCGCGACGTCGTCTCCCGCGCGATCTACACCGAGATCCGGGAGGGCCGCGGCTGCGGTCCCGAGGGCGACCACGTCTACCTCGACCTCACCCACCTGCCCCCGGAGCAGCTGGACGCCAAGCTCCCGGACATCACGGAGTTCGCGCGCACCTACCTCGGCATCGAGCCCTACACGGACCCGATCCCGATCCAGCCCACCGCGCACTACGCCATGGGCGGCATCCCGACCAACGTCCAGGGCGAGGTCCTCGCGGACAACACCACCGTGGTCCCGGGCCTGTACGCCGCCGGCGAGGTCGCCTGCGTCTCCGTGCACGGCGCCAACCGCCTCGGCACCAACTCGCTGCTCGACATCAACGTCTTCGGGCGCCGCGCCGGCATCGCCGCCGCGGACTACTCGGCCACCGCCGACTACGTCGAGCTCCCCGAGAACCCGGCCGAGCTGGTCGAGAGCCAGGTCGAGACCCTGCGCGCCTCCACCGGCAACGAGCGGGTGGCGACGCTCCGCAAGGAGCTGCAGGAGACCATGGACGCCAACGTCATGGTCTTCCGCACCGAGCAGACCATCAAGACCGCGGTCGAGAAGATCGGCGAGCTGCGCGCGCGGTACAGGAACGTCTCGATCCAGGACAAGGGCCGGCGCTTCAACACCGACCTGCTGGAGGCCATCGAGCTGGGCAACCTGCTCGACCTCGCCGAGGTCATGGCGGTCTCCGCCCTGGCTCGCAAGGAGTCCCGCGGCGGTCACTACCGCGAGGACTACCCGAACCGCGACGACGTCAACTTCATGCGGCACACGATGGCGTACCGCGAAGTGGGTGCCAACGGCACCGAAGCGATCCGTCTCGACTACAAGCCGGTCGTGCAGACCCGCTACCAGCCCATGGAGCGTAAGTACTGATGAGCACCGCGACCCTCGACAAGGTCGAGGCCGAGGCCCAGGCCTCGCCCTACATCACCGTCACCTTCCGGATCCGCCGGTTCAACCCGGAGGTCTCCGCGGAGCCCACGTGGCAGGACTTCCAGCTCGAGATCGACCCCAAGGAGCGGGTCCTCGACGGCCTGCACAAGATCAAGTGGGACCTGGACGGCACGCTGACGTTCCGTCGGTCCTGCGCCCACGGCATCTGCGGCTCCGACGCCATGCGCATCAACGGCCGCAACCGCCTGGCCTGCAAGACCCTCATCAAGGACATCAACCCGGAGAAGCCCATCACGGTCGAGCCCATCAAGGGCCTGACGGTCCTGAAGGACCTGATCGTGGACATGGACCCGTTCTTCCAGGCCTACCGGGACGTGATGCCCTTCCTGATCACCAAGGGCAACGAGCCGACCCGCGAGCGCCTGCAGTCCCCCGAGGACCGCGCGCGCTTCGACGACACGACCAAGTGCATCCTGTGCGCCGCGTGCACGTCGTCCTGCCCGGTGTTCTGGAACGACGGCCAGTACTTCGGTCCGGCGGCCATCGTCAACGCGCACCGCTTCATCTTCGACTCGCGTGACGAGGCGGGCGAGCAGCGCCTCGAGGTGCTGAACGACAAGGACGGCGTGTGGCGCTGCCGCACCACGTTCAACTGCACCGACGCCTGCCCGCGCGGCATCGAGGTCACCAAGGCCATCCAGGAGGTGAAGCGCGCGCTCATCACGCGTCGCTTCTGATCCCGCCTCCCCAGGTCCGCCCGAGGGCCCCGCACCCGTTTCACCGGGTGCGGGGCCCTCGGCCGTTCACCTCGTCAGCGCGTTCTGGATCTGCCTGCGGGTGACCGTGTGGCTGACACTCCCGGCAAGCCTGCGCAGCTCCTCCTGCCCGGCCCCGCAGGCCAGGCGGGCCAGGGCGCGCACCCCGGCGCCGGCGACGACGTTCTTGACCGGTGACCGTTCGACGAGGGCGCCCAGCGTGCGGACCGTCTCCGGGTGCGGGGGCAGCGCCGGGGACGACAGCAGCCACGCGAGGCCGCGGACGCCGGTGAGGTTCCAGGGGTCGTGGCCGCCCCCGCGGGCGCTGCCGCCGTGGACGGCGAGGGCGAGCCATGGGGTGACGGTCCGGCGCACGGTCCCGGCGTCGATACCGTCGAGGACCGCCGCGGCCGCCCGGTCCCAGCGCTCGCTGGGAGCCGGCTTCGCGGCACGCAGATGCGGGATCAACCGCCGCCATCCCTCGCCGAGTTGCGGCAATTGCGCGAGGACGCGGTCGGCCCAGGGCTCGCCGGGGTTCACGGGCGGCTCCGGCAGGCGGTCCAGGAGCATGCCCGCCCAGTCGAGGCAGCCGTCGTCAGCGGATCTGCGGAGCAACCCGACCACCTCGCCCGACAGGGGCCGTCCGGCGTCGAGCAGGGCCTCGGCGAGGGCGGGCAGTTCGTCGCTGGTGCCCGAGGAGTACCAGCGACGCGCCCAGCCCTCCAGGAGGGCGTTCCATTGTTCGCACCACGCCTGGTGCGGGAAGCCCCGCGAGATCACGGCCAGCAGCACCATGCCACTTCGACGCGCGTCTCCGGCACAGGCGGCGCCACCGATACGCGCGACGACGACCCCGGCCAGAGCCCGGCGCCGCTCCTCGGGCATGGCCCGCAGGACGGCCGCCGTCCGGTGGCCGACGCCCTCGCTCCGGTGCAGCAACTCGTCGGCGAGAGCGGCCGGTTCCCCCTGTGCGGCGAGGCGGGCCACGAGGCCGGCCCGGTCCGGGTCCTCCCAGGGCGAGGGACGGTACGTGCGCGCCGGGCTCACAGCTGCGCCACGATCGTCGGGTCGGTGATCTCGCTGTCGCGTGCGAGCAGTTGCGCCGTGCCGAGGACGACCGACAGCATGCGGTCGCCCTCGTGGGGAAGCCAACTCGGCTGCGGGGCACGGGAGCCGGCCGTCGCGAGGGGCAGGTGGCGGTCGCCGGGCAGGAGTACGCGGCCGGAGCCGAGGTGGATCCGGTAGGCATGACGGACTCCGCTGACGTGCAGAAACCGGCCCTCGGTGCGACAGCGGTCCCCCACGGCGAGGCGCGGCAGGAGGCGGGTCAGTACGTCGCGGCGGGTCCGGGCGGCCGGGGTGAGCTCCCCGAAGGCGCAGGAGGCCCACAGGGCGCGGTCCTGACCACCCGCGGGGGCGGCGTCGTTGCCGATACCGGCGGCGTCCACGAGCAGGCCGACGTCCCGCCCGACCTCGCTGACGACGAGCGGCGGAACGCCGGCGGACCCGAGCGGGTGGAACCGCGGCACACCCGGGGCCAGGGCCCGGCCCCCCGCGTACGGCACGGCCTCGATCGGCAGCTCCGCGCGCACCCCCCAGTGCGTCAGGTCACGCGTGGCGGAGCCGCGGGCGCCGTCGCCCGGCGTGTACCGCCACCCGAGGGCGCGGGCCCGCGCGTCGAACCGGTCCTCACGCAGAAGGTGCCCTGCGGCGGGTTCGGCGGCGCAGACCTCGCGGTGGGCCTGCGGGAAGGGCTGCGTGATGCCGTGCCGCTCCAGCCGGGTACGCCAGGCGGCGACCTCCGCGCGGTCCCGGCCGAGCGGATGCCACAACTCCACCGCCCGGCCCGCGTCGACCCGCTCCCCCGTCAGCGTGCGCAGCGCTCCGTCCGTGTGGGCGCACGCCGCACCGTCCACCGTCCACAGCAGGCGCCGGGCGAGCGTTCCCACGAGCGGGTGGTCGAGGCACCGCTCCCGCCACGCGTCGTACGCCCACGGGCGGCCCCGCAGGAACTCCCGCTCCAGCCGGGCGGCCTGGGCCGCCAGCGCCTGCTCTATGTCCCGCACGGCGGCCCGCAGCGGCGCCAGCTCCCCCGCGTGCTCCCGCCGCACGCACCCCGGCACCCCCCGTACGGCCCTGCCCGCGGCATCCCGCCAGCCCAGCGCCACCTTCCCGCCCCGTACCTCCAGCTCGGCGCTCACCCCGCCCAGCCGCCACACGCCCCGCCCCAGGCCGCTCAGCCCGTACGCGGGAACGGCCTGCTCCGTCTCCCCGACGACCGTTCCAGTCCCCATGTCCGCGAGCGTAGAGAGGGGGACTGACAGCGGACCCCCGTCCACCACCGTCCGAACGAGTGCCACTTTCCGCCGGGACCCGCCCCCTGTTCCCCGTCGGGGCGCCATCGCTTGTACGGTCTTGCGGTGCGCGACTTCCCCCCCATCTCACGTCGCGGCGCGCTCGGCTTGGCAGCGGCCGCCCTCCCCTCCGCCCTTCTGGCGTCCGGCTCCGCCGCGGCCGCCGGCAGATCCGTGATCGGCGGTGAGCGGCTGGCCCGTTCCGGGGTCCAGGTGGACGGCGGCGCGCCGGACCTGCCGGAGACGAACTCGCTGTCGTGGGTCGTGGCGGACGCCGGTTCCGGCGAGGTGCTGGCGGCGTACAACGCGCATCGCAGGATGCCGCCGGCGAGCACGCTGAAGATGCTGTTCGCGGACACGGTGCTGCCGAAGTTCGACCGGTCGCTGAGGCACCGGGTGACGGCGGAGGACCTCGCGGACATAGGAGCGGGGAGCAGCCTGGTCGGGATCGAGGCGGGGATCACGTACACGGTCGAGCAGTTGTGGCTCGGGGTGTTCCTGCGGTCGGGGAACGACGCGGTGCACGTGCTCTGCTCCATGAACGGCGGCGTGGACAGGACCGTGCGGGAGATGCGGGCCAGGGCGCTGGAGCTGCAGGCGAACGACACACACGTGGTGAGCCCGGACGGCTACGACACGCCGGGACAGCTGTCGTCGGCGTACGACCTGACGCTGTTCGCGCGGGCCGGGCTGCGCAATCCGGACTTCCGGGACTACTGCCGGACCCAGGTGGCGCACTTCCCCGGGGAGCACGGCAGCACGTTCGAGATCCAGAACACCAATCGGCTGCTGGGGCGCTACCAGGGCGTGATCGGCGTGAAGAACGGCTACACGACGAACGCCGGCAACACCTTCACCGGCGCGGCGGAGCGCGACGGCAGGACGCTGCTCGTCACCGTGATGCACCCGGAGTCGGGGTACGACGAGGTCTACAAGGAGGCCGCCGCGCTGCTGGACTGGGGGTTCGGCGCGACGGGCCGGGTGACCCCGGTAGGGGCGCTGGTGCCGCCGCTCAGCGAGCTGAAGTCGTCCCCGACGCCGCGCGGCGGCGGCGAGGTGAGCGCGACGACGGCGGCGAAGGGCTCCGGGTGGTTCGGGCCGGGGGCGGAGGCGGGGCTGGTGGCGCTGGTCGCGGCCTTCATCCTGGCGATCCGCCGGCGTCCGCGGCCGAGGGCCGTGGCGGACGGCGGTCGCCGCCGGCGATCCGGCGCCGGCACCCAGGCCGCCCCGCGGACGGGCACCAGGTCCGGCGCACGGACGGGCGCGCCCACCCAGGAACGGGTCCCGGATCGGACCTCGGAACGACCCGGCGGGCGGCGAAGGCGCCCCTCGTGAGGGGCGGCGCCGGGCCCCGCCCTAGTTGCGGGCGACCCACACCCGGTTGAGCTGTTCCTGGTAGTAGAAGGGCATCAGACCGAGGGCCGGCACGAGGAGGACGCCCTTGAAGCCGGAGGCCGAGCCGGAGAGACCGGCGCGGCGCTGCGCGCGGGCGATGCGGCAGCCGGTGTTGTAGAGGGAGACCGCGGCGGGCAGCAGCAGCAGGGCGCCGAGGGAGACCGCGAGTACGGCGAGGGCCGGACGGACCTTGATCCCGGGGTCGAAGTCGCGCAGTTCGCGGTTGGCACGGTAGTACCAGACCAGCCAGTAGACGCCGAGGGTCGAGGCGCCCAGGAGCCACACGCGGCCCGGGCGGCGCAGTTCGCCGGAGGGCGTGGCGAGGTACGTGCGGGTGGTGACGGGGAAAACCGGGACGACCGGACGGGTCAGGGTCCGGTACCGGTCCTCGTTGTACAACATGCTGCCCCCGAGCGATATGCCGGCGAAGGTGGCGAGGAAGGCAAAACTACTCGGCGGTTCAGCCGAGTGTCAGGGGTCGGCGGCGACATATTCCGCACAGACTCCCGGGTCAGGATATGGCGATGGCGTGTACGACATGTACGGGGCGGTCGCCGCCGCTCACTTCGCCCCGGTACCGCCCGCACCGCCGCCGTCCGTCCCGCCGGCGTCCGTTTCGGTACCCCCCGCCTCGGCGACCGCCATCACACGGCGCAGCAGGTCGGACAGCATCCTGCGCTCACCCGCGTCGAGGGCGCCGAGCAGCCGGTACTCCTCGTGCCCCAGCACGTCCATCGCGCCGAGCCAGGCGGCGCGGCCGTCGTCGGTGAGCTCGACGTCGACGCGGCGGCGGTCGGTGCTGGAGTGCGTGCGGCGGACGTAGCCGCGGCGTTCGAGGCCGTCGACCCGGCCGGTGACGGACGCGGGGGCGAGGCCGAGGTCGGCGGCGAGTTCGGAGGGGACGGCACGGCCGCCGCGCCCGGCGAGCGCGTGCAGGGTGTGGAACTCGTGCCCCTGGAGGTCGTGGGAGGCCAGCGACTGCTCGCGGACCTTCTGCAGATGCCTGGTGACCAGCTTCATCCGGGTGACGGCGCCCTCGATGTCGGGATCGAGGTCCGGCAGGACGGGCAGCCAGCGCTCGACATGGCCGTCGGTCCAGTCCCGCTCCGTGCCGGTCGCACCCGGTGGCTCTGCTGTCATGGCCTGAATCCTACGGCACCATAAATTTCGGTGGCGAATCATTCGACACCAAAATACATTGCGTCCTCATGGTCCCCATGACACCGACGCATCCACCGCGCCCGGCGCATCCGCTCCGGCTCCGCGCCTTCCGCCTGCTGTTCACCGGCCGCCTGCTCTCCCTGCTCGGCGACGGGGTCGTACCCGCCGCGCTGGTCATCGCGGTGACCCGGGTGACCGGCGACGTCTCGGCACTCGCACTCGTACTGGGCTGTGCGACGGTGCCGCGACTGCTGCTCCTGCCGCTGGGCGGGGTGGTCGCGGACCGTTTCGACGCCCGCCGGGTGGCCCTCACCACCGACCTCGTGCGCTGCGTGGCCCAACTCCTGGTCGGGGCCGAGTTGCTCGGCCTCCTCGGCGGCGACCCGGTCCTGCTGCACATCGCCGCCGCCGAGGCGGTCGGCGGCGCCGCCTCGGCCTTCGCCATGCCGACGCAGTCGCCGCTCGTGGCCGGCACCGTGGCCGCGTCCGCCGACGGCGAGGCGCGCCGCAGGGCCAACGCGCTGATGGGCATGGCGAGCAGCGCCACCCGGCTGTGCGGGCCGGGGCTGGCGGCGGCGCTGATCTGGGCCGCCGGACCGGGCCTGGCCTTCATGCTGGACGCGGCGTCGTTCGCGGTGAGCGCGGCCCTGCTGACCGCCATCAGGGTCGCACGCGTCCCCCTGCCGCGGGCGTCGGTGCTCACCGACCTCAAGGAGGGCTGGCGGGAGGTCCGCTCTCGTGACTGGTACTGGACCAGCCTGGTGGCGCACGCCACATGGAACGGCGCCGCCGCCGTGCTCACCACCCTCGGGCCGGCCGTCGTGATCGCCCGGCTCGGCGGCGAGGGCGTCTGGTTCTGGGTGCTGGAGGCCGGCGCGATCGGCCTGGTCCTCGGCTCGCTGCCGGCCGCCCGGCTGCGGCCCCGCCGCCCGGTGCTGATCGCCAACCTCGGCCTGGCGACGTACGCGCTGCCGCTGACCCTGCTCGCCGTGGCCGCCCCGGCGCCACTGCTGATCGCGGCCTACGGTCTCGCGATGGCCGCGCTCGGCTTCCTGAGCCCGGTCTGGGAGACCGTCGTCCAGCAGCAGGTGCCGCCGCAGGCGCTGGCCCGGGTCACCTCGTACGACTGGCTGCTGTCGCTCGCCGCGATGCCGTTCGGTTACGCGCTCGCACCGCCGGCCGCGGCCGCGTGGGGCAGCGCGGCACCGCTCGGGGTGTGCGCGGCGCTGGTGGCGATCGCCTGCCTCGCGACGGCGGCGGTGCCGGGCGTCCGCACGGTCGGCTCGTCGGTGCCCGCCGGGTCCCAACCCGGCGCGTCCGCACCCACCGCCGCACCCACTGCCGCACCCACCGGAAAGCCCGGAAACCCTGGCCCGCAAGCGACTTGAACGTGTTCAAAAACAGGTCTACAGTCAGTCCCGCAACGGGTTTTGAACACGTTCAAACAAGGGTGGGACCCATGGACCTCACGGTCGTCGCATACGTCATCTACCTGCTGGTCAGCGTCGCGCTGACGGTGTGGGTGGCCCGGACGCTCAGCAAGGCGGGCAAGGTCTTCCTCGAAGACGTCCTGCACGGCAACGAGAAGCTCGCCGATGCCGTCAACCACCTCCTGGTGGTCGGCTTCTACCTCGTGAACCTGGGCTTCGTCGCCCTCTACCTGAAGAACGCGGACGCCGTCGACAACGCCCGCGGCCTCTTCGAGGCGCTGTCGGTCAAGCTGGGCGTCGTCCTGCTGGTGCTCGGTGTGCTGCACCTGTGCAACGTCTACGTCCTGAACAAGATCCGCCGCCGCGGCGTGATGGACCGCGAGCAGACCCCGCCGGTCGCGCCGCAGGGCTGGACGCCCCCGGCCGTCCCCGGGGTGTGACGGTGATGGACCGCACCCCAGCGACCGGGGCCGCCACGGCGGCCCCGGTGCCGGTCCGCCGGCTGACCGTCCTGTACGACCCCGACTGCCGGCTGTGCTCCTTCGTCCGGGACTGGCTCTCCCGCCAACGGCAGCTCGTTCCCCTGGAGACGGTCCCGGTCGGCTCCGACGAGGCGCGGCGCCGCTTCCCGCGGCTGGACCACGCCTCGACCCTGCGCGAGATCACCGTCATCGGCGACGCGGGCCAGGTCTACCGCGGCGACGGCGCCTGGCTGGTCTGCCTGTGGGCGCTGTCGGAGTACCGGCCCACCGCGCACAGGCTCAGCACCCGCACCGGCGCGCCGCTCGCCCGCGGCGCCGTGCTCATGGCCGCCCGCTACCGCGAGTCCCAGTGGAACCGCGGGGCGGCAGGTCCCGGCTGGGGCGGCCGGGTCCACGGGACCGCCGACGGCTGGACGTACCACCCCGAGGACGGCTGGACCCGCACCGGCGGCCCCGCCGGCCCGGACTCCCCCGCCGCACCCGGCGCCTGCGCGGGCGGCTGCGCACCGCCCCGTTAGGCTCTCGACCGTGGACGAAGCACCCCCCGGCAGGACCACCGGAACCCCGCGCACCGCCAAGAGCGAGCAGACACGGGCCCTGATCCTCGAGACCGCCCTGCGGCTCTTCGAGGAGCGCGGCTACGACAAGACGACGATGCGTGCCATCGCCAACGAGGCCGGGGTCTCGGTCGGCAACGCCTACTACTACTTCGCCGGCAAGGAACATCTCGTCCAGGGCTTCTACGGCCGGCTCGCCGCCGACCACGAGGCCGCGGTCCAGGGGGTACTGGCGGAGGGCGGGACCAAGGACCTGGCCGGGCGGCTGCTCACGGTCATGGACGCCTGGCTGGACGTCGCGCGCCCCTACCACCAGTTCGCGGCGCAGTTCTTCAAGAACGCCGCCGACCCGGCCAGTCCGCTCAGCCCGTTCTCCCCCGAGTCGCACCCGGCGCGCGACGCGGCGATCTCGATCCACGAACGGGTGCTCTCCGGCTCGGACATCAAGCTCGACGCCGAACTGGCCGAGGTGCTGCCCGAGCTGATGTGGATGTACCAGATGGGCATCGTCGTCTACTGGGTCTTCGACCACTCCCCCGACTGCGAGCGCACGCGCCGGCTGGTGGCCCGCACCGCACCGCTCGGCGCGCGCATCCTCAAGCTCTCCCGTTACCGGCTGCTGCGGCCGATCGTGCGCGAGGTGCGCGAACTGCTCAAGGAGTTCCTCTTCGAGCGGTAGGGCCCTCCGCGGACCCGGTGCGCCGCTCAGGCGGAGGCCAGCACGGCCCACACCGTCTTGCCGTCCCGGCCGCGTTCGCGCACACCCCAGTTCCGCGACAGCGCCTCCACCAGGCGCAGGCCCCGCCCCGACTCGTCGCCGTCGGCGGCCTCGCGGGGCACCGGACGCACGTGCGCGGCGCCGTCGGACACCTCCACCACGCAGGAGCCGTCCGCCTCGATCGTCACCGCCACCTCGAACTCCCGCTCCAGCAGCGGGCTGTGGCGCACGGCGTTGGTGGCCAGCTCCGACACGACGAGAACCACGGACTCCACCGTCTCGTTCCCCCGCTCCCATCCCACCAGGTGGTCGCGGACCCGGTGCCGGGCCAGTCCTACCGACGTGGGATGTCTGGGCAGCCGGAACGTGCTCCGCCTCATCAGGTCACCCTCCCCATGAGCGAACCTCCCCCTTCACCGTTGCGGCATGCATTTCCGGATTCGGGGCCGCCGAAGCGCCGGACGCCGGAATTGCCGCTCCCGGTGGGCACTTTCCGGCCAAACTCGAACGCCGGGCATGGCGCGGGTCACGTTCGTGCTACCGGCCGTCGCGGCGGCCGCCGCGGGGAACCTGAGTATCCGTACTCATGGCCGGGGACTGAGCGCTCCCGATAATCGTGGCGTCGGGAGCAGCAGGAGCTGCGGGAGCAGCACTCAACGAGGGGCCGACCATGCCTGATGATCCGTCAGCCGATCCGCCGCACCATCCGCCGTCGCGCCGCCCCCGCAGGTCCCCCTGGGCCACCGCGGGTGTCGTCCTGGCGGTCGTCCTGGGGATGACGGGGCTCGCGGTCGTCGGCGTGCTCGTCCTCGCCTCCGTCGCACTCTCGAACTGGGGGAGCAACAAATGAGGGCACGTGTGCGCCTGTTGGTGCTGCTGAGCAGGCCCCCCGTGGCCCTGCTCCTGGCGCTCTACGCGGCGGTCGGCCTGAGCCGGGCCGGCCACGGCCAGGACCCCGTGCCGCTGGCCGGATCGCTCATGGCGGTCCTCGGCTTCCTGCTGTTCTCGGTGGCCTGCAACGACCTGGCCGACGTGGCCGTCGACCGGATCAATCTCCCCGGTGCGGCCGGACGGCCGCTGGTGACGGGCAGCGCGGCGGCGCGGGACATGGTCGTGGTGGCGGTCACATCGGGTGCCGTGGCGCTGGGGGTCAGCCTCGCCCTCGATCCGCGGGCCGCCGCCGTCACGGCCGCCGGGCTCGCGGTCAGCGCCGGTTACTCCCTGCGCCCGGTGCGTCTGGCGGACCGGGGCGCGGTCGCGGCGCTCGTGCTGCCGGCCTGCTACGTCGCCGTGCCCTACTTCGTGGGCGTGTTCGCCGCCCGCCACGCGGTGCGGCCGGGCGACCTGCTGCTGCTGGCGGGCCTGTACATCGGCTTCATCGGACGGATCCTGCTCAAGGACTTCCGTGATCTGCGCGGTGACGCGCTGTTCGGCAAGCGGACCTTCCTGGTGCGTCACGGACGCGGTCCGACCTGCCTCTTCAGCGCCTGCTGCTGGGTGATCGGCACGACGGTGCTGATCGCGGCCGCCCGTCCCGGGCCGGCGTACGCCCTCAGCACCGGCCTCTGCCTGGCCGGGGCCCTGTGGCTGCTGCGCGCCCTGGCCACCGGGCCCGGCCACCGGCGGGAGGAGGCGCTGATCTCCGCGGTCGCCGTCGTGGGGCGCGGGATGATCCTGCTGCTCCTGGCGCACCTGTCGATGCTCCAGGCCCACTGGACCGCGCTCGCGGAGTCGGCCGCCCTGGCCGCCCTGCTCGCGGTGACCGCGGGCCAGGCCGCCACGATGGCCAAATACGGTCCGGTCACCCGCTCGACCGTGCCGTTCACCGAAGCGGAGGCCGCGGCCGGGTCCTCCGGGCCGCGCATGGCCTAGCGGCCACCCCGGCACCGCCCCGGTCAGGGCCGCGTCGAGGTCACCGCGTCCGGCGTGGAGCGGCGCAGTGCCCGCAATCCGCGCACGCCGATCACGCCGATCGCGGTGCCGAGCGCGAGCGAGGTGATCGCGAGGGTGAGGTGCACCCAGAAGTACGTGGTCGGCGAGCCGTGGTCACCGCCTTCGAACGCGAGCCCGCTCGCGTCCTTCCACAGGTTCTTGACGAAGGTGGTCCAGACGATCCAGCTCCACACCCCGAAGGCGGCCAGGAACCAGGACACGGGGCGGCTGAGCTTCATACGTCCAGTATGCGGGCCCCTTCGCGGGCCCCGGCACGGGGGCCGCGACGAGGCCGCCACGTGCCCCCGATATCCAATTCCATCCCGTTATGCCCGCTGTGGGGACGGTCCGCCGTCCCTACTCCCCGGCCGGGGACGCACCCCGGCTCCGAACGAGACGGCCGCGCACGGTGGATGGTTGCACTCCGGGGGCGTGGGAACGGTCACGGCCAGGATCAGCCCCCGCGGCTGCCGTCACGTCACCCTCTCCCTGTAGCTTCTCCCCGTGCCCAACTCCTCCCGCCGGTCCGTGCGCCGCCCTGCCCTGGTCGTGTCCGCCCTCGCGCTGTCCTGCGGAGCGGTCCTGACGACCGCCCCCCTCGCCCACGCGAAGGGCCCCTCACCGACCCCCACCCCGACCCCGCCCGCGGGCATGTCGACGGTGGGTGGCGAACGGCTGGGAGCGCCGGGCACGCAGGTCGACCCGCTCGGCGGCGCCCCGGCACTGCCGGCGAAACTCACCGCCCGCTCCTGGATCGTCTCGGACGCCGAGTCGGGCGAGGTCCTCGCCGCCCACAACGCGCACTGGAGGCTGCCGCCGGCGAGCACGCTCAAGATGCTGTTCGCGGACACCGTGCTGCCGAAGTTCGACAAGACGCAGACGCACAAGGTCGCGGTCTCCGACTTCGACGGCGTCGGTGCGGGCAGCAGCCTGGTCGGCATCAAGGAGAACCTGACCTACACCGTCAAGGACCTGTGGCTGGGCGTCTTCCTCCGCTCCGGCAACGACGCGGTGCACGTGCTGTCCGCCATGAACGGCGGTGTCGACGCCACCGTCCTGGAGATGCAGGCCAAGGCCGAGGACCTGCAGGCCGGCGACACCGAGGTCGTGTCCCCCGACGGGTACGACATGCCGGGCCAGGTCTCCTCGGCCTACGACCTCACCCTCTTCGCGCGCTCCGGCCTGCAGAACCCCGACTTCCGCGACTACTGCTCGACCGTGCGGGCCAGGTTCCCCGGCGAGTGGAAGACCACGAAGGCCAAGGGTGGCAAGAAGGCGACGAAGAAGCGCGAGACCTTCGAGATCCAGAACACCAACCGCCTGCTCACCGGCGACTACGACCTGCCGTCGTACCAGGGCATAGCCGGCGTCAAGAACGGCTACACCAGCAAGGCCGGCAACACCTTCACCGGGGTCGCCCAGCGCGGCGGCCGCACGCTGCTCGTCACCGTCATGCATCCGAGCGAGGGCCACAACATGGTCTACAAGGAGGCCAGGCAGTTGTTCGACTGGGGGTTCAAGGCGGACGGCAAGGTGACCCCGGTCGGTGTCCTCGTGCCCCCGAAGTCGGCCCTCGCCACCGCATCGCCGTCGCCCGCGCCGTCCCCCGCCGGCACCGCCCGGGCGGGCAACCCGGCCGACACCACGTCCGCGTCCGCGGCCACCTCGTCCGGCGGCGGTCTGTGGACCGCGCTCGCCGTCACCGGCGGATCGGCCCTGGTCGTCGCCGCGGTCGGCTTCTTCGTCCGCAAGCGCTGGCCGCTCCCGAAGCGGACCACCACCGCCGAGGCCGGCGCCGACCGGTCCTAGGCCCCGTCGCCGCTCCCGTCCGGCCCCCGCGCTTCCCGCGGGGGCGCTCGACGGCGCTCATGCGGCGCGTGCGCCCACCCCGCTCCGACCGCCCCCCACCGTGCAGGTGGCACGGACCCCCGCCCCGGACATGACCCAGGGGACAGGGACGCGGGAACACGGGGACACCGAGGGGAAAAGGTCAATGGGCGTACTGTCCGTCATCGGACTCGTCATGGGGCTCGCGGTCGCCGTCTACTGCGTCCGGGCCGCCTTGCGCACCAGGATTCCCGCCGCCCGCTTCGGCTGGGCGGCCGCCGCTCCCGGGGCGGTCGTCGCGGGGACCTACTTGGCGGGATTCATCCTGGTCACCGCGGTCGTCCTGGCCGTCACCTGGTTCACGGTCGCGCACTTCCTGCGCTGAACCGATGAGTCGGCGGCGGTCCGCCGGTCCACCTCCCCGTACACCCGACACCGGAGGAGACCACCATGACCGCCGCCGCTCCCGCGTCCGCTCCCGCCGTTCCGCGCCCGGGCCGCCGCGCGAACGCCGTCCTGTGGACGCTGCAGATCGTCCTCGCCCTGTTCTTCGCGTTCGCCAGCGCCATGCCGAAGCTCATCGCCCACCCGTCGGCGGTCCAGAGCTTCGACACGATCGGCTACGGCACGTGGTTCATGTACCTCATCGGCACCCTCGAACTCGCCGGCGCCGTCGGCCTCGTCCTCCCGCGCCTCGCCGGCATCACCGCGATCGCCTTCATCGGCCTCATGACCGGGGCCGCGCTGTTCCAGATCGCCTGCTTCGACGGCGAGAACGTCGCCACACCGGTCGTCATCGGCCTGCTCATGGGTCTCGTCGCCTGGCGCCGCCTGCGTCGTGCGTGACCGCGAACCCGACGAACGCGCGCCATGCGTCGGGCGTGAACGTCAGCCTGGCCCCGGCCCTGTCCTTGGAGTCCCGCACGAGGACGGCCCCGGGGCCGAACGCGACCTCGACGCAGGCGCCTCCGTCGGAATTGCTGTGGCTCGACGTGAACCACGTCAGTTCACCGCTCACGGTTCCTCCGCCAACTCAACGATCAACCGTTCCGACCCCTCCGGGCTGAGGGCCAGCCGCGCGATCATGTCATGACGCCGCATGAAGACGCTGACCTTCGCCGGGTCCGCGTGGAGTACGCCCGCCACCTGCCCCTCCTCGTATGCCAGATGGTCGTGATCAGGGGTCTCAAGGAGAACAAAGGGCCCCTGTAGTCCCGGATGGAACCGTCCTGATGTCGGCATGATCTGAATCGTCACATTGCGCTGCGCCGCCACCCCCAGAAGATGCCGCAGCTGCCGAACTCGCGCTTCGCTCGTACCCCACCGGCGGCGCAGGACACCTTCCTCGACAACGAAGCTGAACGACTTCGTCTGCTCGCGGAGCAGAGCCCGACGTTCCAGGCGGCCGACAACCCGCTCCTCCATGGTCTCCGCGCCCAGGGGCGGCCAATGGGACGCCAACAGTTCACGGACGTACTCCTCGGTCTGCAGCAGCCCAGGGACGAATTGGGTCTCGTACCAGCCGAGGGCGATGGCCTCCGCCTCGTACCGCATGAAGTCCTGCGAATACGAAGGGAACCGCTCCGGCTTCAGGAACGCGTCCGCCGCCGTGAGTTTGCCGCCCGCGCCGCACATCTGGTCGGCGACCTGGAGGAGCCGGATCGTGGGCCGGCGCCGGCCGAGCTCCATGGAGCGCACCGTCTCGCAGCCGTAACCCGCCTCGTCGGCGAGCTGTTCGCGGGAGACGCCCGCCTGTTCGCGCCAGAGCTTGACCTGGTTGCCGCAGTAGCGCCACGCCATCGGGGGCGGGGACGTCTCGCTCGCCATGGGGTACAACCACCCTCCGTACACGCCTGGTCACTTCCGAGGCTACGCACTGACCTGCACCTTTGGAGTCATGAACGAGACAACTCCCCCGACGGAGTGGCGCTTTCCGCGCCGGGCCCGCAGTGTGCGCCTCGCGCGGGCGCGGTTGCGCGAGCAGGCCGCGGTGTGGGGTCTGCCCGTGGAGACCACGGAGACGGCGGTGCTGCTGCTGAGCGAGCTGTTGACCAATGCCGTCCGCCATGCCCGGGTACCGCCGGACCGCCACGTGGCGGCGCGGGCCGTCCTGACCGGGGACCGGCTGCGGGTGGAGGTGTGCGACGCGAGCGACACCCACCCGCGTCCGCGAGCCGCGTCACCGGAGGACGAGTCGGGGCGCGGTCTGGGGCTGGTGGAGGCGCTGGCGGACGCGTGGGATGTCCAGCCCCGTCCGTACGGGATCGGCAAAACGGTCTGGTTCGAACTGAGAGTGGTAAATGCCTGCGCAAAGAGTAGTGACCCATGGCCGGAAACAGACGTACTGTTTCCCGTCATGGAGAGTGATGAGGGACTGCTGAACGTCATCGATGTCGAGGCGACCTGCTGGGACGGCGAGCCGCCGCCCGGAGCGGTGAGCGAGATCATCGAGATCGGTCTGACCGTCGTGGACCTCGCCCGGGGCGAGCGCGTCGCCCGGCACCGCATCCTCGTACGGCCCACGCGGTCGCAGGTGAGCGACTTCTGCACCGAGTTGACCGGGCTCACGCAGGCCGAGGTCGATCAGGGCGTCGACTTCGCCGACGCCTGCAAGCTCCTGGCGGCCGAGCACCACGCCGGCCCCCGTGCGTGGGCCAGTTGGGGCGACTACGACCGGCACCAGTTCAACCGGCAGTGCCGGGCGACCGGGACGACATACCCCTTCGGCAGCCGGCACATCAACGTCAAGACACTTTTCACTCAAGCGCACGGCCTGGCCAAGCGGCCCGGCATGGTCGAGGCCCTGCAGATCGCCGGGCTCCCGCTCGAAGGCCGTCACCACTGCGGCGAGCACGACTCCTGGAACATCGCCGCCCTCGCCCTGGCGCTCACCCGCCTCGGCGCCTGGCCGGGCCTGCCGGGCCGCTGACCGCTCCCGGCGCGGCGGGGCGCGTCACGGCGTGCCGCGGTAGCTGACGTGGTCGCCGCCGCGGAAGAAGACGCGCCAGGACTCGGCGGGTTCGGAGGTGACCGGGAGGACCTCCAGGACCCAGGCGTCCTCCATCTCCACCGTGACGCGCCCGCCGTCCCCGAGGGTGGAGCGCACGACGTCCAGCGGATGGTCGCCCAATCGCCCGCACAGCTCGCGCGCCTGCGCGTCGTAGCGCGTGGTGGAGTCGGCGAGGGCGACCACGGGGTCGGCGCCGCGGGCCTTCGGCCACCGCATGTCCTCGGAGCCGAGCACGAGGTCGCCCCCGTGCGTCATCCGGAACGGGCAGTGCGCCTGGAGGACCGCGCCGGGCGTCAGGGACTCACGGGTCGCGAACGCGAAGACGCCGGTGAGCCCGTCCCGGTCGATCCCGGTCAACGTGTAGGGGACGAGGCAGGCGACGGCCTCGTTCAGGGCGATCTCGGTCAACTCGGCTCCTTGGTCCCGGCCGCGGCCCGCAGCTCGGCGCTGTGCGGCGTGGCCGTCCACGCCGCGCAGTACAGCAGCAGCTTTGCGGTGAAGTTCATCCACAACAGGAGCGCGATGGGCACCCCGAAGGCCCCGTACATGCTCTTGGTGGCGACGCTCTGCAGATAGCCGCTGATCAGCAGCTTCAGCACCTCGAAGCCGACGGCTCCTATCAGGCTCGCCACGATCACGTCGCGCCGGTCGGGGCGCACGCCCGGCAGCAGGGTGAGCAGGTAGGCGAAGATGCCGACGTCGATGAGGACGGCGACGCAGAAGCCCACGACGGACAGCAGGACCCGGCCGGGGCCGTTCTCGTCCAGGCCGACGGCGTCGCCCAGGCGGTTGATGGCGGAGCCCGCGAGGGTCGAGCAGGCCACGGAGAGCAGGGCCACCGCGCCCAGGCCGATCAGGACGCCGAGGTCCTTGAGCCGGTCCAGGAAGGGGTTGCCGTTCTCGTCGTCCTTGTGCCAGATGGCGCGCAGGCAGTCCCGCAGAGCGGCGACCCAGCTGACGCCGGTGAGGACCAGCAGGATCGCGGCGATGGCCCCGACGGTGCCGGCGTTGTCCACCAGCCCGTTGATGTTGAGTTTGTCGGCGATCCCCGGCACCTGTTCGGCGAGCTTGTCCTGGAGCTGCTTGAGCTGGGAGGGGGACAGCAGTGCCGCCCCGACCGCGGCGCCGACGGTGAGCAGCGGGAAGAGCGCCACGAAACTGACGAAGGTGATGGCGGCGGCGAGCCGCGTCCAGTGGACGCTCTCCAGGTGCTCGTAGGTGCGCCAGGCGTGGGTGCGCATGAGCCGCGCGATCCACGGACCGATCACCGGGATTTTCGTCAGCCATTCCATACCGCGCGCCTACCCTCCGTCACCCCCTGCACTCTAGGTGGCGGGCGCCGTGGCGGCGGTGACCGCCTCGAAGACACGGTCCGTGTCGGCCTCGGACGTCCGCCAGTTGCTGAAGGCGGCACGCAGGGCCGGCACGCCCGCGTGGACCGTCGGGGTGAGGAAGGCCTCGCCGGAGGCGGCGACGGCGCGGGCGGCGGCGGCGACGCGCTCCCGGAGTTCCTCCACCGGGGCCTCGCCCGCGAAGGTGAAGCAGACCACGTTGAGCCGGACGGGGGCGAGCAGCCGCAGGTGCGCCGTGCCGGCGATGCGGTCCCCGAGGCGGTGGGCGAGGGCGATGTTGCGCTCGACGATGTCGCGATGGCCCTCCCGGCCGTAGGCGGTGAGCGAGAACCATGCGGCCAGGGCGCGCAGGCGGCGGGAGCTCTCGGGTGTCAGGTGCAGGAAGTCGGGGTCGGGCAGGTCCGGCAGGCCCAGGTAGGGCGCGGCGTTGTGGAAGACCCGCGCCTGCAGGTCCTGGCGGCGGGTGAACTGCACGGCGGCGTCGTAGGGGACGTTGAGCCATTTGTGGAGGTCGACGCAGACCGAGTCCGCTGCGTCCAGCCCGGCGGTGAGACGGGCGTGACGGGGCGACAGCGCGGCGAAACCGCCGAAGGCCGCGTCGACGTGCAGCCAGAAGTCGTGACGGTCCTTCAGGGCCGCGATGGCGCGCAGGTCGTCGAAGTCCACGGTGTCGACGGTGCCGGCGTTGGCGACCACGATGGCGGGCCTGCCGTCGAGCGCGTCCAGCGCCTCCGCCAGCCGGGCGACGTCCACCGCCTCGCGGCCGCCCGGCAGCAGCGGGACACGGGTCAGGCACGCGCGGCCGAGGCCGAGGACCGACAGGGCCTTTTCGGTACTGGAGTGCGGCGCGCCGGACAGCACCGTCACGGGGCCGAGCGCCGCGACGCCGTCCCGGGACACCGACACGCCCTGCCGCTCGCCGAGCCATTCGCGGGCGACGGCCAGACCCACGGTGTTGGAGACCGTCGCGCCGGTGACGAACGCACCGCTGTGCGCGGTGCCCAGGCCGAACAGCTCACGCAGCCAGGCCAGGGTCTCGCGCTCCAGGGCGCCGGCCGAGGAGCCCGTGTCCGAACCGGCGTTCTGGTCGTACGCGGCGGTCAGCCAGTCCCCCGCGACGGCGGCGGGCGTGGCACCGCCGGTGACGAAGCCCAGGTACCGCGGACCCGCACTGCCCGAGAACCCCGGTGCCCAGCGTCGCGCGAAGCGCTCCAGCGCGCCGTCCGCACCGACCCCGGCATCCGGCAGCGGCTCCGGCGCGGGGGCCGGGCCGGGGTGGGCGGCCGGCCGCTCGTCGACGGCGGCCAGTTCACGGGCGGCGAGATCCGTGACGGAGCGCAGGAGGTCGGGGAAGCGGTCGCGGTCCGCCGCGAGGAGGGCATCCATGGCGGCAGCCTAGGCACGCCGCGGTCAGCGGGTCCGGGGCCACCGGCGAAGAAGTGGCCCGCCGGCGGCGTCACCCGGCAGGCGGCGCGGCGTCGCGCGGACCGGCGTCGTCCACGGGTCCGGGCCGGCCGGCTCCGGCCGGTCCGGGCCGCTCACGCGGGCTGCGTACCCCGCGCGGGAGCCGTACCGAGTGGTTCGCAGGCCCCCGGCTGCTGGGGGAGCAGGGGGTGGGGGGCGGCGGCCCCGAAGGCGTAGTCGCGCAAGGGGCGCCAGACGCCCTCGTCGTCCTGCTCGTAGAGGGAGAAGCAGGTGGCCGTCCACGCGGCGGTGAAGTCGGCGAGCTCCATCTGCGCGCGGTCCAGCGCCTCGTCCGGGATGCCGTGACCGATGGTGACGTGCGGGTGGTACGGGAACTGCAGCTCGCGGCGGACCGGGCCGGAGCGCACCCGCTCCTGCAGTTCGGCGCAGTCCAGGCCGCCCTGGGCGAGCTCGACGAAGACCACGGGCGTCAGCGGCCGGAAGCTGGCCGTTCCCTCCAGGCGCATCGGGAAGGCGTGGCAGGCCGCCGCGACCTCGCCCAGGTGCTCGCGGAAGGCCGGGAGGACGGCGGCGTCCACCTCGGTCGGCGGAAGCAGTGTGACGTGGGTGGGGATGCAGTAGGCCACTGGGTCCCCGAAGTCGGCGCGGCACTGCTGCAGCAGGCTGCCGTACGGCTCCGGGACCGCGATGGACACGCCGATCATGCGGTTTCCCACGAGTTCACCCCTTTCCCGGTCGTACCCCGGTCCTCGCACCGTCGGTTTCCGGCCCGCTCCCGTCCGGTCCCGGGCGGGCCGGAGGCATCGTACGCACGGTGTGCGGCACAGCGCCTCCGCAGCAAGTGTGACGCGCTCGCGCCCCGAGGCGCGAGCGTCGTCCGTCACATTCGCGCGGGACCAAAGGCCCGCGCCACGGGGTGCCGGAATGCCCCGTTCAGTGCTTGGCGGGCAGGAAACCGACCCGGTCGTAGGCGTTCGCCAGGGTTTCGGCGGCCACGGCGCGGGCCTTCTCCGCGCCCTTGGCCAGCACCGAGTCCAGGCTCTCCGGGTCGCCCAGGTACTCCTGCGTACGCTCGCGGAACGGGGTGACCCACTCCACGAAGACCTCCGCGAGCTCGGTCTTCAGCGCGCCGTAGCCCTTGCCCTCGTACCGCTGCTCCAGTTCGGGGATCGCGGTCCCGGTGAGGGTGGAGTAGATGGTCAGCAGGTTGCTGATGCCCGGCTTCTCCTGCTCGTCGAAGCGGATCACGGTGTCGGTGTCGGTGACCGCGCTCCTGATCTTCTTTGCGGAGGCCTTCGGTTCGTCCAGGAGGTTGATGAGGCCCTTCGGGGACGCCGCCGACTTGCTCATCTTCGCCTGCGGGTCCTGCAGGTCGTAGATCTTCGCCGTCTCCTTGACGATGTACGGCGCCGGGATGGTGAAGGTGTCGCCGAAGCGGCCGTTGAAGCGCTCCGCGAGGTCCCGGGTGAGCTCGATGTGCTGGCGCTGGTCCTCGCCGACGGGGACGGCGTTCGCCTGGTACAGCAGGATGTCCGCGACCTGCAGGATCGGGTACGTGAACAGGCCCACCGTCGAACGGTCGGCGCCCTGCTTGGCGGACTTGTCCTTGAACTGCGTCATGCGCGACGCCTCGCCGAAGCCGGTGAGGCAGTTGAACACCCAGCCGAGCTGCGCGTGTTCGGGGACATGGCTCTGCACGAAGAGCGTGCAGCGCTCCGGGTCGAGCCCGGCCGCGAGCAGCTGCGCGGCGGCCAGCCGGGTGTTGGCCCGCAGCTCCGCCGGGTCCTGCGGCACGGTGATCGCGTGCAGGTCGACGACCATGTAGAAGGCGTCGTGCGACTCCTGGAGGGCCACCCACTGGCGGACCGCGCCCAGGTAGTTGCCCAGGTGGAACGAGCCTGCGGTGGGCTGGATGCCGGAGAGCACACGGGGACGATCGAGAGCCATGCCACTCATTCTCTCAGGTCCCCGGGGATTGTCCGTCCGCAACGGGAACCCGGCCGCGGGGAGCGGTGTAGAAGGGGTGACGGGGTCGCACGGGGGCGGCCGGGGAGCGAAAGGGGGCCGCCACGGAGGGGGAGGCGGCGGTGATCGCACGCGTACGCGCCGGGGACCGTGAGGCGTACGCGGAGCTGGTGCGCGTCCACGCGGACGTCGCGCACCGCACCGCGGTGCTGCTCGGGGCCGGTGCCGACGCGGAGGACGTGGTGCAGAACTCGTTCGTCAAGGCGTACCGCGCCCTCGGCGGCTTCCGGGAGGGCTCCGCCTTCCGCCCCTGGCTGCTGCGCATCGTCGCCAACGAGGCGCGGAACGCGGCGCGGGCCGCCCGGCGGCTGCGCTCGGCCGTCGAGCGCAACGCCGCGCTGGAAGCCCTGCCCCCGCCGGACCAGGATCCGGAGACCCTGGCGGTGACCCGGGAACGGCACGCGGCGCTGCTGGCCGCGGTCGGCGCCCTCAGCGAGCCGCACCGGCTGGTGGTCACCTGCCGCTATCTGCTCGACCTGGACGAGGAGGAGACGGCCGCGGTGCTGGGCTGGCCGCGCGGCACCGTCAAGTCCCGGCTGCACCGCGCCCTGGCGAGGCTGCGGACCGGACTCGCCGAACCGGTGCCGGCCGCTTGGAACGGGGGGCTGCGATGACCGACCGGCTCCCGGAGGAACTGCGCGAGGCGGGGCGGCGGCTGGACATCCCGGCGCCGTCGCCGGACTCGGTGGCCGAGCAGGTGCTGGCCCGGCTGCTCGCCGAGGCCGTGCCCGGTGAGGGGCGCGTGCGGCGCGCCCGGATCGGGCTCGCGGCACGGTGGCGGACCCTGGTGGCGCTGCTGTGCGGGGTACTGGCCGTGCTGGTGCTCACCCCACCGGTGCGGGCCGCGGTCTCGGACTGGTTCGGCTTCGGCGGCGTCGCCGTGCGCCACGACCCCTCGGCGACCCCGGGCGCGGGGAGCCCGCCTCCGGTCCGCGGACACGCACCGTTGGACGGGGCGTTCGTCCCGGCCGCGCTGGGCGAGCCGGACGGGGTCGCGGTGACCGACGGCGGGCGGGTGCTGTCGATGACCTGGCGGCGCGACGGCCGCACGATCCGGCTCGACCAGTTCCGGGCCTCGATCGACGTGGTCTTCCTCAAGACCACCGGCTCCGCGGCCGAATGGGTCGAGGTCGGCGGCGAGTTCGCGATGTGGTTCGCCGAGCCGCACTACGTCCGGCTCGTCGACCCCGACGGACGCACGCGCCGCGAGCCGCCCCGGGCGGCCGGGCCCACCCTGCTCTGGCAGCGCGGCCAGGTGACGCTGCGTCTGGAGGGCGTACCCGACAGGGCGCGAGCGCTCGCGATCGCCGAGTCGGCCCGTCCGCGGGGCGCGGCGAGCCCGTCCGTCTGACCGGCCGGAGGCCCCCGCGCGGCGGCGAGGCTCCTCGGCCCGCGCGGCCAGGTCGGCGGGCCCCGCGGGGACGAAACCGCTCGGCAGCGGTCGCGGTCCTCGCCGGGATCACCGCCCCTCCCGCGGACGGGCCGGGGCCCTTGGCCCCGTGGGGACGCCGTTCGGCGGGAACCCGGCCGGCCCGGGCGGTGTAACAGGGGCAGGACCGAGCGAGAGGGGGACCCATGCGGTTCAGAAGGTTCGTCACCTGGGCGGGAGTCACGGGCGCGGCGCTCGGCGCCCTGCTCACCGGCGCGGGACCGGCCACGGCCGGGGGGCCGACCAGCGTGATGCTGGTCGCGCCGGGGAGCGGCAAGGCCGCGGCGATCTACACCACGTCCCCGGACTACCAGACGCTGGACGCGTCCATCGGGCGGGAGCCCGCCGCCTCCGCTCCGCCGTCCCTGACGGATGTGGAGGCGGGTGGGCAGCGCCAGGTCACCGTCACCTGGCTCGTCCACGACGTGTCGGTCTGGCGTGTGGACTTCGTCTACCCGGACGCCGCCGGGGGTCCCTGGATCCACACCCGCGAGGTGGGGGAGAAGGGTCTGCCGGAGCAGGGGGTGTGGCACCACGCCGCCCAGCCGAAGGCCCTGGGCGCGCTGCTCGGGCGCATGGGCCTCCTCGGCCCGGACAAGGGGCTCGGCGTCAGCGCTCCCGACTATCCCTTCGGGGTGGCGCAGGGCTCCTCCCCGGCCGCCTCTTCCCCCGCCCCCGCGGCGGCCGAGGACACCGCAGGCGGCACCGACTGGTGGCTGTCCCTCCCCGGACTGGGCGCCGGCCTCGCCCTCGGCAGCGCCGGCACCCTGCTCGCCTCCCGTCTGATGTCCCGCCGGACACCCCGCGACCCCGGCCCCCGCCAGGAACTGGTCGACGCGTGAGAATCCGCCCGCGCGTACCCCTGGCCACGTTGGCGCTGCTGCTGCCCGCTGTTGTGCTCGGAGCGGGGCCGGCGGCCGCCAAGGTGCCCGGCACCGCGGTGCTGACGTCGGTGGCGACGGGCCGTACGACAGGACTGGACTCCTCGTCGCCCGACCACATGCCGCTCGCCACGGCCCTGGTGCTGAACGACGACAGCGGCACGCCGGACCCGCCCGGACCCATGGCCGACCGGGCCGTCGCGGGCAGTGTGACCGTCCGCTGGCACCTGGAAGCCGGCGGTCCCCTGTTCCAGGTCGACCAGGTGTTCCCCGATACGGGAGACGGCGTATGGGTACGGACGGACTCGGCGCCCTACGTCGCCGACGACGACGTGCTGTGGCATCGCGCGCCCGCGTCCCTCGGCCCCCTGCTCGCCCGCCTGGGGCTGTTCGAGCCCGACGAGCCAGGTGGGCGGCCGAAGCAGGCGGGTACGGCCCCGGCCGGCGGCGAGGGTGCGGCGGAGGGGTGGTGGTGGGCCCTGCCCGGTCTCGCCGCCGGGTCGGTGTCGACGGCGCTCGGCCGACGGTGGTGGTCGCGCCGCCGGCCGGGCGCCGGCCCGGCTAACTGAGGTCGATCCCCGGGTAGAGCGGGAAGCCGGCCAGCAGGTCGGCGGCGCGCTGCGCGATCTCGTCGGCGACCTTCGCGTCCAGCACGTGCTGCGCCTTGGACGGCTTGCCGGCCGAGGTGACGCCGGCCTCGGTGGTGGTCAGCACGCGGTCGATCAGGCCCGCGATCTCGTCCATCTCGCCCGTGCCGAGGCCGCGGGTGGTGAGCGCCGGGGTGCCGATGCGGATGCCGGAGGTGTACCAGGCGCCGTTCGGGTCCTGGGGGATGGAGTTGCGGTTGGTGACGATGCCGGACTCCAGCAGGGCCGCCTCGGCCTGACGTCCCGTGAGGCCGTAGGAGGACTCGACGTCGATGAGCACCAGGTGGTTGTCCGTGCCCCCGGTGACCAGGGTCGTGCCGCGCCGCAGCAGCCCCTCGGCCAGCGCCTTGGAGTTGTCGACGATGCGCTGCGCGTAGCCGTGGAAGTCGGTGTGGCGGGCCTCGGCCAGGGCCACCGCCTTGGCCGCCATGACGTGCGGCAGCGGGCCGCCGAGCACCATCGGGCAGCCGCGGTCGACCTGTTCGGCCAGCGAGGAGTCGCACAGCACCATGCCGCCGCGCGGGCCGCGCAGCGACTTGTGCGTGGTGGTGGTGACGATGGGCGCGTGCGGGACGGGGTCGAAGTCCCCGGTCAGGACCTTGCCCGCGACCAGGCCCGCGAAATGGGCCATGTCGACCAGCAGGGTGGCGCCGACCTCGTCGGCGATCTCCCGCATGATGCGGAAGTTCACCAGCCGGGGGTAGGCCGAGTAGCCCGCGACGATGATCAGCGGGCGGAACTCGCGGGCCGTGCGGCGCAGCGACTCGTAGTCGAGCAGACCCGTCGCGGGGTCGGTGCCGTAGCTGCGCTGATGGAACATCTTCCCCGAGATGTTCGGACGGAAGCCGTGCGTGAGGTGGCCGCCGGCGTCCAGGGACATGCCCAGCATGCGCTGATCGCCGAGCTCGTGGCGCAGCCGCTCCCAGTCCGCCTCGGTCAGGTCGTTGACCTGCCGTACCCCGGCCCGCTCCAGCGCCGG
Source organism: Streptomyces sp. NPDC088354 (assembly GCF_044753585.1). NCBI lineage: Bacteria > Bacillati > Actinomycetota > Actinomycetes > Kitasatosporales > Streptomycetaceae > Streptomyces > Streptomyces sp. NPDC088354. The sequence continues at coordinate 73,685 of NZ_JBIVNJ010000021.1, forward strand.
TGCCTCCACCCGGTCGGCCAGCACGGCCCAGAAGGCGACCAGGTTGGCGTCGATGCCGGAGTGCGGCTGCACATAGGCGTGCTCGGCGCCGAAGACCGCCCGCGCGTGCTCGGCCGCGACGGCCTCGACGGTGTCGACATTGCGGCACCCGGCGTAGAAGCGGCGCCCGACGGTGCCCTCGGCGTACTTGTCGCTGAACCAGTTGCCCATGGCCAGCAGCACCGCCGGGGAGGCGTAGTTCTCGCTGGCGATGAGCTTGAGCGAGGCCCGCTGGTCCTCGATCTCCTGGCCGATCGCGTCGGCGACGCGCGGCTCGACCCCCCTGATCACGTCAAGGGCACTGCGGAAGGCGGTGGATTCGGTGCGACCACTGGACATGCGGACCTCCTGCGCGGCACGGCATACCGGATGGCCCAGGCGCACGGCACACAGATCACGGGCCGCTCCCCGATGGTCGATCCCATCCCAGCGCGCCAGTCACGGCCCACGGCCAGCGTAGCAACGCGGGGTCGGGACGTCGCCGCGATGTTTTTTCGCATCCCGGGCGAGCGACGATAGGACCAGACGACAGGAACAATGGAAAGGAGCTCCACCGGGCTCCAGCGCCACACCTCCCGACGTACCACGAACGGAGCACTCACGTGTCGACCGCCGCCGAGCACATCGCCGCAACGGAAGCGCACAGCGCGCACAACTACCACCCGCTCCCCGTCGTCGTCGCCTCCGCGGACGGCGCATGGGTGACGGACGTCGAGGGCCGCCGCTACCTCGACATGCTCGCCGGCTACTCGGCGCTCAACTTCGGCCACCGCAATTCCCGCCTGATCGAGGCGGCCAAGGCGCAGCTGGACCGGGTCACGCTCACCTCGCGGGCGTTCCACCACGACCGGTTCGCCCGGTTCTGCACGGAACTCGCCGAGCTGTGCGGCATGGAGATGGTGCTGCCGATGAACACCGGCGCGGAGGCCGTGGAGACCGCGGTCAAGACGGCCCGCAAGTGGGGCTACCGGGTCAAGGGCGTGCCGGACGGCCAGGCGAAGATCATCGTGGCCGCGGACAACTTCCACGGCCGCACGACCACCGTCATCAGCTTCTCCACCGACCCCGAGGCCCGCGCCGACTTCGGCCCGTACACCCCGGGCTTCGAGATCGTGCCGTACGGCGACCTCGCGGCGCTGGAGGCGGCGATCGACGCGAACACGGTGGCCGTGCTGATGGAGCCCATCCAGGGCGAGGCCGGGGTGCTGGTGCCGCCGGCGGGCTACTGGGCGGGAGTCCGGCGGCTGACCTCCGAGCACGGGGTGCTCTTCATCGCCGACGAGATCCAGTCGGGACTGGGCCGTACGGGCAGGACGTTCGCCTCCGAGCACGAGGGCGTCGTCCCCGACATGTACGTCCTGGGCAAGGCCCTGGGCGGCGGCGTCGTACCGGTCTCGGCGGTCGTGTCGTCCGCGGAGGTGCTGGGGGTGTACCGCCCGGGTGAGCACGGCTCGACCTTCGGCGGCAACCCGCTCGCGTGCGCCGTGGCACTGGAGGTCCTCGCGATGCTCCGCACGGGTGAGTACCAGCAGCGGGCGACCGAGCTCGGCGACCATCTGCACCACGAGCTGGCCCTGCTGGCCGGCGGCGGCGCGGTCACGACGGTGCGCGGCCGCGGCCTGTGGGCCGGGGTGGACATCGCCCCCGGGCACGGCAGCGGCCGCGAGGTCTCCGAGCGGCTGCTGGGGCGGGGTGTCCTGGTCAAGGACACCCACGGCTCCACGATCCGGCTCGCGCCGCCGCTGGTGATCTCCAAGGAGGACCTGGACTGGGGCCTGGACCAGCTGCGGGCCGTACTGTCCGCCTGACGGCGGAGCCCCGGGGGGTGCGGTCAGATCCCCTCGGGGCGCCGCGCCGGCGACATCCGCGTGGTGATGCCGATGCGGTTCCAGGCGTTGATGGTGATGCACATGGCGATCAGGCGGGGCAGCTCGTCCTCGTCGAAGAGCCGAGCGGCCTCGTCGTACACGTCGTCCGGGACACCGTGCTCGCCGAGGCGGGTCACCGCCTCGGCGAGGGCCAGGGCGGCCCGCTCGCGCGCGGTGAAGAACGGGGTCTCCCGCCACACGGTCAGCCCGTGCACCTTCTGCTCGGACACACCCAGCCTGCGGGCGTCGGCGATGTGCTGGTCGACGCAGTAGGCACAGCCGTTGACCTGCGATGCGCGCGCCTTGACCAGCTCGGCGACCACGGGGTCGAGGCCGTTGCCGGCCGCGGTGTCGAGGGCGATCATCGCCTTGTAGAAGTCGGGGGCGGCCTTGGCCAGCGCCATGCGGGGGGCGGGGGCCGGGACGAGCTCGTCCGGACCCTGGCCGGACGCGGTGTCTGCGGAAGTCGTGGTCGTCGTCATGTCAGCCAAACTACCGACGCAGTGTCCCTGTCCCGTGGTCCACTTGAAGGGTGAACGAGTGGGCCAATTCAGGAGTCGACCTCCATCTCGACCTCGTCGGGGGGACCGGCGCGCGGGCCGGACTGGAGCAGGCGTTGCGGGAGGCCGTGCGCATCGGGCGGCTCGCCCCGGGCACCCGCCTGCCGTCCTCGCGCGTGCTGGCCAAGGACCTCGGCCTCGCCCGCAACACCGTCGCCGAGGCGTACGGGCAGCTCGTCGCCGAGGGCTGGCTGACCGCCCGCCAGGGCTCGGGCACCCGCGTCGCCGACGGCCGGCGCCCGTCCGGGCCGCCCACCCGGCCCGGACGCCTCCAGGCCGCCGCCCCGCGCGGCGCCGCCCCGGAAACCGGGGGCGGTCGCTTCGCCGAGACGGCCGGGGTCCTGCCCGACCGGGAGCGGTTCGCCTACGACCTGCGCCCCGGCTCCCCCGACGTCTCGTCCTTCCCGCGCGCCGCGTGGGGGGCGGCGGCCCGCAGGGCGCTGGCGGCCGCGCCCAACGAGGCCTTCGGCTACACCGACCCGCGCGGCCGGCCCGAACTGCGCGAGGCGCTCGCGGTCTACCTCGGGCGGGTGCGCGGGGTCCGCACCCGGCCCGAACTCCTGATGGTCTGCTCGGGGTTCGTGCAGGCCGCCGGCCTGCTCGGCCGCACGCTGCGGGCCGGCGGGGCGCGCCGCGTCGCCGTCGAGGCGCTCGGCTACCCGCACACCGTGGAGATCCTGCGGTCGGCGCGGCTCACGACCGTCCCGCTGCCGGTCGACGACGACGGCGCCCAGGTCGACGCGCTGGACCAGGACGTGGACGCCGCGCTGCTGACCGCGGCCCACCAGTTCCCGTACGGCAGTCCTCTGTCACCGGAGCGGCGCACCGCCACGGTGGCCTGGGCCCGTGCCACCGGCGCGGTGGTCGTCGAGGACGACTACGACGGGGAGTTCCGCTACGACCGGCAGCCGGTCGGCGCCCTGCAGGGCCTCGCCCCCGAGCACGTCGTCTACGCCGGCACCGCCAGCAAGAGCCTGGCGCCCGGCCTGCGGCTGGCCTGGCTGGCACTGCCGCCCGCCCTCGTCGAACCCCTCCTGGACGAGAAGCGGCTGGCCGACCACCACTCCCCCGTCCTCGATCAGTTGACGCTGGCCGAACTGATCGTCTCCGGCGCGTACGACCGCCATGTCCGCCGGATGCGGCTGCAGTACCGCCGGCGGCGCGACCGGCTCGTCGCGGCACTGGCCGAACGCGCCCCCGCCGTCCGGGTCTCCGGCATCGCCGCGGGACTGCACGCGGTGCTCCGGCTGCCGCCCGGCACGCCCGCCGCGGAGGTCGTCGCCGCGGCCCGCGCCCGGGGCCTGGGGCTGCAGAGCCTGGACGACTTCGGCGGCCGGGACACCGACGCGCTCGTCGTCGGCTACGGCACCCCGCCCGAGCACGCCTTCGCCGGGGCGCTCGACGCGCTGTGCGCGCTGCTGGCCGAGCGGAGCTGACCGCCGGGAACGCCAACGGCCCGCTGCCGGACCCGGGAGGGGTCCGGCAGCGGGCCGTCGCGGACGCGTCAGATCAGGCCGAGGCCGCGGACCGCGTCGCGCTCCTCCTCGAGCTCCTTGACGGAGGCGTCGATGCGGGCGCGGGAGAAGTCGTTGATGTCCAGGCCCTGGACGATCTCGAACTTGCCGTCCTTCGCGGTGACGGGGAACGAGGAGATCAGGCCCTCCGGCACACCATAGGAGCCGTCGGAGACGACACCCGCGGACGTCCAGTCGCCCTCGGCGGTGCCGTTGGTCCAGGTGAAGACGTGGTCGATCGCGGCGTTGGCGGCCGAGGCGGCGGAGGACGCGCCACGGGCCTCGATGATGGCCGCACCGCGCTTGGCGACGGTCGGGATGAACTCCTCGGCCAGCCACTTCTCGTCGTTGACGGTCTCGGCGGCGTTCTTGCCGGCGACCTCGGCGTGGAAGACGTCCGGGTACTGGGTGGCGGAGTGGTTGCCCCAGATGGTGAGGCGGCGGATCTCGCTCACCGGCACGCCGGTCTTCTTCGACAGCTGCGAGATCGCGCGGTTGTGGTCCAGGCGGGTCATCGCGGTGAAGCGGTCGGCCGGGACGTCCGGGGCGGAGGACTGCGCGATGAGCGCGTTGGTGTTGGCCGGGTTGCCGACGACCAGGACGCGGATGTCGTCCGCGGCGTGGGCGTTGATGGCCTTGCCCTGCGGGCCGAAGATGCCGCCGTTGGCCTCGAGCAGGTCGCCGCGCTCCATGCCGGCGGTACGCGGGCGGGCGCCGACCAGCAGGCCGACGTTGGCGCCGTCGAAGGCCACGTTCGGGTCGTCACTGATGTCGATGCCCTGGAGCAGCGGGAACGCGCAGTCGTCCAGCTCCATCGCGGTGCCCTCGGCGGCCTTGAGCGCCGGGGTGATCTCCAGGAGGCGCAGCTTCACCGGGACATCGGGGCCGAGCAGGTGGCCCGACGCGATGCGGAACAGCAGCGCGTAGCCGATCTGTCCGGCCGCTCCGGTTACGGTGACGTTGACGGGAGTGCGAGTCATTGCCTTCTCCTGGCCTTCTGCTGCTGGATCCCATGCCGCCCCGGCAGCGTCCCTTGCTCCCGGAACGGGGATCTCTCGGCGTCAAGAGACCCACGCCAGGCTATACCCGTGCCGTCCCGGCGGCTGCCACACCGGGTGTGGCCCCGGTCACCGCGCCCCCGGCGTCCGGAGCGGCTCCGCGCGGGACGCGGGGGCGGGAGGCGGCGAACACCGGCGGTCCTGCGGACGCGCTCACGTCCGCCCGGGCCGTGACACCGCGCCCCGACCCACCCCCGTGCGGCACGCCCCAGGACCGAGCGGAAGCGACCCCAGCCGGACCGGCCGGCGCGACCACGCCGGGTCCGCGCGGCGGACAACCGACCCGGACCGGTTCGGTGACGCTTCCCTGACCGTCCCTGGGACCGGTGGTGCCGTGCACCCCCACACGCCCGCGGCAGGCGTGGCGCCGCACAGGCGGCAGGGGGGCCGCCCCCGGTTCGGCCGAGCACTGGGCTGCCCGAATTCGCATCTCGACGACCCACCCGGCCAAGGCCGCTTCCGTGGGGCACGTCGCCGAGGCGGTGACCGGGGAGGGTCACCGGGCTCCGGCACTGGTCGCGCGCGGGCCCATAGCCTGGCCGGATGCCCGATGACATCCTCGATCTGTGGCCCCGCGCGCCCGCCTCCGGGACCGACTGGCTCGCCGAACTCTCCCAGGACGACGGCCTCACCGGCTACGAGGCGCCCGGCCGGCCCGACGCCGCCTGGGTGCTCGGCGGCATGTACGAGCGCAGGGAAACAGCGGGGGATTCGGCCAACCACGCCCAAAGCCGGTCCGAGCACCCAGGCCCGGGGTGGGAGCGGCTGCGCTGGACGGAACTGGCCGCCCGCATCGGCGATCCGGTCGTACCGCAGGGCCTGTACCCCTGCTTTCGTTGCTTCCCCTCCGCAAAAGAGGCGGGGATCCAGCCCGGCTCCATCGAATGGCCCGCGGAGGGCAGCCTCGACAGGCCGACATGGAACCAACTGATCCGGTTCCTCACGGCGCACAGCCCCCAGGGGGCAGACACTGACTGCCTGGCGTACTACAACCCGATCATCACGCAGGACTTCGAAAAGGGGCATGTCCGCTCCGGCCGCCTGGGCCACGCCCAGCCCCTTTTCGACAACCCGGACATCCTGTACACCCCGTCCAACCTGTGGGCCGCGGACCGCTCTTGGGTCGTCTGCACCGACTACGACCTCTGGGGCACCAAAGTCTGCGGCCCGCGCCCGCTTGTCGAGGCACTGCTCACGGACCCCGAGATCGAAGCCGTCCGCCTGCCCTGGACCACCTGGGGACGTGCCGGGCACCGCGACCCGGTGGACCGTTCCCGCCACGGCACCAGGAACCGCCCTGTCGAGTAACGCACCCGTACGACCACTGGCCAACACGACGCGGGCGTCAGGGAGTGGCCAACGGGGTCGCGCAGCCGTGGAGGCCCGAGGCCAGGGTGGCGCAGGCGCGGACGGCGGCAGGGGCGGGGGCGGCGAGCATGGGGGTGTACGCGGCGGCGGTCCGGCCGATGCGGGTGCGCTGGGCGGGGCCGCTGGCCCGGGCGGGGCCGACCGTGAGGGTGTCGCCCAGGGCGGCGGCGGATATCCGTGCCCAGGCGGCCGCGCAGACCTCGCTGTACCGCGTCTCGACGTAGGCGCCGCCGATCCAGGCCGAGGCCGTCGTCCGCGCGTGCGCCCCACCGCAGCCCATGCCCTCGGGGTCCTCTCCGGTGCAGGTGGCCCCGGTGCACTTGACCCCGGAGGGGAGTTCGTCGGCGCGGGCCGTGCGGGAGGGGTGCGGCGCCCGCGCGTCCGCCGCGCGGCCCGTGCCGCCGCCCCCGCCGCCGAGCAGGCCCACGCCGACGACCGCCAGCACCACGGCGACCGCACCCGCGGCGAACAGCACCAGGGCCCGCCGGGACCGGCGCGGGGCCGGGGCACTGCCCGGAGGGGGCCCGAACTCGCCGAGCGCGGCCCGTGCTTCGGCGACCCGTCCGGCCTCCATCGTGACGTCGTGCCGGTCCTCGGCCCGGCTCCAGGCCCGTTCGGCGACCTCCCACAGCGTGACGAGGTGCCGCGGGTCGGCGCCGGTCACCTGGGCCAGCGCGACGACGGCGTACCGGGGCGGCAGGAGCCGGGCGGACAGATACCGTTCCCAGGAGCTTCTGCTGTACCCGGTGGCCTCGGCGAGCGCGGCGGCGCTCAGGCCGCCGCGGTCGACCTGCCGCCGCAGGTGCTCGGTGAACTCCCGGACGCGTGGGTCGAGATCGTCCGCCAGCGGTCGCCAACGGGTCATGGTGCGGTCCCCCTGCTTGCCTTGCCGAAGTGCGTGTCGTGCTGCGGTGCGGCCCGCCCCGTCACCCGATGCAGATGCCGAGGACGATCAGCCCCAGGCACAACCCGTGGCCGGAACTCGGGCTCGGTGCGGCGGAGGAGGGCGCGGGGGTCTGGGCGGGCGGTGCCGTGGTGGCCGGCGGCGGCGTGGTCGCGCCGCCGCCCGGCGCCGTCGTGCCGTGCCCGCCGCCGGAACCGCCCGTGCCGCCGGCGTCACCGGAATCGCCGGAGTCACCCGTGCCGCCCGTGCCGGCCGTCGCCGGGGCGTGGCCGCCCGCGGGGCGCTCGCTCACGTCGTCGACCGGCGCCGCGGGCGTCCCGCCGTCCGGGGTGACGGCCCCGGCCCCGGTGCGCGGGGCACCGGGCCGCGCCGGCGTCCCCTCCCGGGCCGGCGAGGACGTCCCGGAGCGGGTGGTGACCACGGCCCCGGGAGCGGTGGCGGAAGGTGCGCCGCCGCCCGCCGCGGCCCCCGTGGGGTGCGCCGATAGCGGTGCCTGGGCGCGTGGGGCCCCGTCGGTGGCGATCCCGGCGACGACCAGCAGCCCGAACGCCCCGGCCAGCATCCCGGCACCCACCAGCAGCGCCCTGCGCCGCCGCCGGGCCGCGTGCCGGGGCATGCCCTCGACCGGTGCGAGCGGATCGAGCGGATCGGAGTACTTGAAGCCGGTCATGGTGTCGTTGACCCCGCGGTCGGCCAACTCCCACAGCGCGACGAGCCGTTCGTAGTCCGCGCCGCTCAACTGGCCCAGCACCTCGACCGCGTCGCGCGGCGGCACCCGGACACCGTTGAGGAACTGCTCCCACGCCTCGGTGCTCTGAGCGGTGCGCGCGGCCAGCGCGGGCACGCTCAGCCCGCTGCGGTCCTTCATCCTGCGCAGGTGCACGGCCAGTCGGCGCGCGGCGGCGTCAAGTGTCTCGGGCAATGGTTCCCATCGCGCCACCACGCACCCCCCGGTTCCGTCGGTCAACCCACGGTAGCGACGCACATACGCTCGACGCTTGAAATCCGGAGAATCCTCATCCTCTTCGCGGGGTCACGAGTCCCGTCTCGTACGCCAGCACGACCGCCTGGGCGCGGCTGCCGATCCCCAGCTTGGCCATGGTGCGGTTCAGATGGGTCTTCACGGTCGCCTCGCTGATGAAGAGCCGCTCGGCGATCTCCGCGTTGGACAGCCCCTTGGCGATCATCCGCAGCACCTCCAGCTCGCGTGCGGTCAGCGCCGCGAGTTCGGCGGGGGGCGGACGGCCGGGATCCGAAGTCGGCCGCACCGGCGCGTACGCCTCGATGAGCCGCCGGGTGACGCTCGGCGCGAACAAGGTGTCGCCCCCGGCGACGGCGTGGACGGCGGCGATCAGCCGTTCCGGGCCCGCGTCCTTGAGCAGGAAGCCGGAGGCCCCGGCGCGCAGCGCGGTGTACACGTACTCGTCGAGGTCGAAGGTGGTCAGGATGAGGACGCGCGGTGCCCGCTCGCCGGCCGCGGCCAGGATGCGCTCGGTCGCGGTGACGCCGCTGATGCCGGGCATGCGGATGTCCATCAGGATCACCTCGGGCGCGGTCTCGGCGGCCCGCTCCACGGCCTCCTCGCCGTCGCCGGCCTCCCCGACCACCTCGATCCCGGGGGCGGCGCGCAGCAGCCCCACCAGTCCGGCCCGGATCAGGAACTGGTCGTCGACGACGAGCACCGTGGTCATGCGTCCAATGAATCCCCTCGCCGCGCGGCCCCGCGCGCCGATGTGGGGAGCGTGAGGCGTACCTCGAAACCATCGCCGAGCGGGCCGATGTCCACCGTCCCTCCGTAGAGCCTGGCGCGCTCACGCATGCCGATCAAGCCATGACCGGCTCCCTGGGGGATTGTGTCCGGATCGGAACGACCTGGTGATCCGTGCGGCCCGGCCCCACCGCCGTCGTCGGTGACGGTGACCCGCAGCTGGTGGGGCTCGTACGCCACCAGGACGCGCGCCCGCGCGTGGGGGGCGTGCTTGAGGACGTTGGTCAGCGCCTCCTGTACCACCCGGTAGGCGCACAGGCCCACACCCGGGGCGACCGGGCGCGGCGATCCCTCGATGCGCAGTTCCACCGCCAGTCCGGCGGCGCGCACCCGCTCGATCATCTCGCCCATGCGGGTCACCGAGGGCATCGGGTCGTAGGAGGGCGCACCCCCCTCGGGCTCCCCCGGTCCGGCGCGCAGCACCTTGAGCATGCGGCGCATCTCCTGCAGCGCCTCGCGCGTGGTGTCGGAGATGGTGTCCAGGGCCTTGCGCGCGCTCTCGGGCTCGCTGGCGAAGACGTACGAGGCCATGCCCGCCTGCACCGAGATCACGGACATGTGGTGGGCGACGACGTCGTGCAATTCGCGGGCTATGCGTGCCTGTTCCTCCGCGACCGCCTGCTTGGCCGCGTCCTTCCGCTCCGCGCGCAGCCGCTCGGTGACCTCCCCGAGCCGCTCCGCACGCTGCGCCGACACCCGCGCGGAGTGCCCGAACAGACACATGACCAGTGGGAACACCAGTGCCTGTGCGACCACGGTGGCCATCGAACTCTGCGCGGCCGTCAGCCCCGCGTACACCCACACCCCGCCGGTGAGCGCCGCGCAGCCCAGCGCCAGGCGCACCGGGCGCACGGTGGCCACCGTGTACAGCGCCATCAGCGGGGCCAGGCTGTTGACGACCGGCCAGTAGCCGGCCGCCACGAAGACCACCCAGGCGACGCAGACGAAGACGCTGACGCCGACCGGGAAGCGGCGCCGGGCCGCGACGGGCAGGTTGACCAGCGCGGTGAGCGCGTAGCCCGCGGCGTCCAGCCGATGCCAGTCCGGCGGTGGCTGTTCGTGTCCCAGCAGCATGCTGGCCGCCGTGAAAGCCACCGCCAGCGCCACGTCCGCCAGCACCTTGTTCCGCACGCGCGAAGCGTAGGCGAGCCGGACCGGACCCGCGTCAGCCCGTCGCCGTACCGCGAAAGTTGTACTCCGGGCGGAAACCTCCACCCAGAACGGGACGCCCCGGCGGGCGGCCTGCCCGTACCGTCATCGCCGGGGAGCCAGAGGGGGGCACCCTACGCGACGGTGTCCCGTCCTCCGACGGGGGGAGGACGGGACACCCAGTGCTGTCGCGGGGCCCATTCGCGCGGTGCGCTCAGCGCACGGAGAAGCGGACCACGTCCTCCAGGAACGGGATCTCCAGCACCGGATGCGGCTGTGCCATCAGCGCCAGCAGCACGATCACGACGCCCAGCAGGCCGTAGGTGATCACGTCCGTGAAGCGGCTGCGCACCGCCAGCATGCCGACCGAGGGCAGCGCCCAGCGCAGCAGCGCGCCCGCGAGCAGCGCCGCGCCGATCAGTACCGTGCCGGCCCGGACGGTGTCGGCGGCGATCAGCACCAGGCCCAGGGCCACCGCCCCGCCGACCCCCAGGATCGGCCACTGACGGGCGGGCGCGGGCGCGTCGCCCGCCGCCGCACGGCCGCCGCCCTCGGGCCGCGCAGTGCCCCGCGTGACGGCCTGGAAGCGGCGGCTCACGCCGGCCTGGTCCCGCTCCTGCTCCTGTGCCGCCTCGGCGGTCTTCGCGGCGGCCGCGGCCACCGGGGTGCCCGCCGCCGCGGTCTCGTCCTCGGTGCCGGTGCCGCTGCCCTGGCCCGGGCCGCCGGTCATGAGAAGCGGCCCTCCGCCGCCTCGACCACGTTCGCCAGCAGCATCGCCCGCGTCATCGGGCCGACGCCGCCCGGGTTCGGGGAGATCCAGCCGGCGACCTCGGCCACGCCCGGGTGGACGTCGCCGACGATCTTCCCGTTCTCGTCCCGGCTCACGCCGACGTCGAGCACCGCGGCGCCCGGCCGCACGTCCTCGGGCTTGACCAGGTGCGGCACACCCGCGGCGGCGACGATGACGTCGGCCTGCCGCAGCTGCGCGGCCAGGTCCCGGGTGCCCGTGTGGCAGAGGGTGACCGTCGCGTTCTCGGACTTGCGGGTCAGCAGCAGGCCGATCGAACGGCCCACCGTCACCCCGCGCCCGACCACGGCCACGTGCGCGCCGTTGATCTCCACGCCGTGCCGGCGCAGGAGTTCGACGATGCCGTTCGGCGTGCACGGCAGCGGGCCGCGCTCGTTGAGGACCAGCCGGCCCAGGTTGGTGGGGTGCAGTCCGTCCGCGTCCTTGGCGGGGTCCATCAGACCGAGGACGCGGTTGGTGTCGATGCCCTTGGGCAGCGGCAGCTGGACGATGTAACCCGTGCACTGCGGGTCCTCGTTGAGCTCGCGCACGACCGCCTCGATGTCCTCCTGGGTTGCCGTCTCCGGCAGTTCCCGCTGGATGGACGCGATGCCGACCTCGGCGCAGTCGCGGTGCTTGCCCGCGACGTACCAGCGGCTGCCCGGGTCGTCGCCGACCAGCAGGGTGCCGAGCCCCGGCGTGACCCCGCGGGCCTTGAGCGCCTGGACGCGTACGGAGAGTTCTGACTTGATCGCGGCAGCAGTGGCCTTGCCATCGAGAATCTGGGCGGTCATACCTCCATCTTCTCAGGTCTCCCCCCGGACGCTGGACAGCGGATGACACCGCCCAGGACGATGTGGGCCGTCCCCACTCACATCAGCGTGAAAGAAGTCACCGTGAGCTACCCGCCCGGTCCCGCAAACCCGTACGGCCAGCAGCCCGTTCCGCCGCAGCAGCCCCAGCCGCAGCAGCCCTACGGGTACCCGCAGCAGCCTCCGGCCCAGCCCGGTTACGGCTACCCCCAGCAGCCGCAGCCCCCGTACGGCACGGTCCCGCAGCAGGCCCAGGGCCCGTACGGCTACGGGGGTCACGGCTACCCGGCCGGACCGGTGCCCGGCATGCCGCCGTTCGCGAGCTGGGGGGCGCGGGTCGGCGCGACGCTGCTCGACTTCCTGATCGTGGGCCTGGTCCCGATGATCCTGGTCGGCATCGGGTACGGGCGCTTCGTCGCCGTGGTCGTGGACGCGGTGCAGGCCTGCGACACCGCCAACACCGACGTGTGCCCCAGCCCGCAGATGCCGGGCGGCGCCCTCGCCCTGATCGGGCTCGGCGCGCTGCTGTCCTTCGTCGGCGGCCTCTTCCTCTGCTACCGCGAGGGCAAGACCGGCCAGACGCCGGGCAAGAAGGCCCTCGGCATCAGCGTGCTGCGCGAGGCCGACGGCCGCCCGCTCGGCTTCGGCATGGCCTTCGTGCGCCGGCTGTGCCACGGACTGGACGGCGCCGCCTGCTACATCGGCTACCTGTGGCCGCTGTGGGACGACAAGAAGCAGACCTTCGCCGACAAGATCCTCAGCTCCGTGGTCGTCAAGACCCAGTCGCCCCGGTGACGTTCGGCAACAACAATCGCCACAGCAGCAACGCCGACCCCAAGGCCCCGTCCGCGCGAAGGAATCAGAAGTGAGTCATCCGCCCGGCCCCGGCAATCCGTACAACGCGCAGCCCACGCCACCGCGGCAGCCGTACGGCCAACCCCAGCAGCACCCGACCCAGCCCTGGTACGGCTTCCCCCAGCAGCCGCAGCAGCACTGGGGCGGGCCGCAGCAACCCCAGCCGCCGTACGGCTGGGCCGGGCAGCCGGGCGGGCCGCAGCCGATGCCGTCGTCGGCGAGGACGGCCCGCGCGATGCTCTATGTGCTGGCCTGCATGTGGACCCTCAGCGGGCTGCTGGTCCTGCTGGTCGGCGTCGTGCTGGCGAACGTCGACGACGACACCGGGCTGGCCGCGAAGTACGGCGGCCTGCTGTGGGTCGCCGGGGTGCTGGCGCTGGCGCTCGCCCTGGTGGCGGTCGGCGTGGCGGCGAAGTACCGGACCGGCGGCAGCGGGACGCGCACGGGCTCCATCGTGATCGGCGCGATGAGCACGCTCGGCCTCGTGAGCAGCCTGGTCACGGGCGCGTTCCTGGCCGTCGTACCGCTGGTGCCGAGCATCCTGCTGATCGTCTTCGCCGCGAAGGCGGAGACCGCGGCATGGTTCGGGCGGCCGCAGTACTGAGGCCGTGAGGCGGGCCGCCCCGGCCCGCGGTGTGCCGAAGGCCCCCGCTGGTGCGGGGGCCTTCGGCACGGCTACGGGTTCCGCGTCAGTGGAAGAAGTGCCGCGTCCCGGTGAGGTACATGGTCACGCCCGCCTGGCGCGCCGCCTCGACGACGGCCTCGTCGCGCACCGAACCGCCCGGCTGCACCACGGCCTTCACCCCTGCGGCGGTCAGCACCTCCAGCCCGTCGGGGAACGGGAAGAAGGCGTCGGACGCCGCGTAGGAGCCGGCCGCGCGCTCCTCGCCGGCCCGCTGGACGGCGAGTTTGGCGGAGTCGACCCGGTTGACCTGGCCCATGCCGACGCCGACCGTCGCGCCGTCCTTGGCCAGCAGGATGGCGTTGGACTTCACGGCCCGACAGGCCCGCCACGCGAAGGCGAGCTCGGCCAGCTCCGCTTCGGCCAGCGGCTCTCCGGTCGCCAGGGTCCAGGTGGCCGGGTCGTCTCCGGTGGCCTGGAGACGGTCCTTCTCCTGCAGCAGCAGCCCGCCCTCGACCGGGCGGAACTCCGTCTGCGCGACGGGCGCCTCGGGGCAGCGCAGCACGCGGATGTTCTTCTTGCGGGCCAGGACCTCGACCGCGCCCTCCTCGAAGTCCGGCGCCACGATGACCTCGGTGAAGATCTCGGCGACCTGCTCGGCCATGGCCGCGCTCACCGGCCGGTTGACGGCGATGACACCGCCGAACGCCGACAGCGGGTCGCAGGCGTGCGCCTTGCGGTGCGCCTCGGCGACGTCGTCGCCCACCGCGATGCCGCAGGGGTTGGCGTGCTTGATGATCGCGACGCAGGGCTCTTCGTGGTCGTACGCCGCCCGGCGCGCGGCCTCGGTGTCGACGTAGTTGTTGTAGGACATCTCCTTGCCGTGCAGCTGCTCGGCGTTGGCGAGGCCCGGACCGCCGTCGGTGTACAGGGCGGCGGCCTGGTGCGGGTTCTCGCCGTAGCGCAGCACGTTCTTGCGCTCGTAGGTGGCGCCCAGGAAGTCCGGGAACGGGCTGTCGTCGGCCGGCGCGTAGGAGTCCGCGAACCAGCTCGCGACCGCGACGTCGTACGCGGCGGTGTGCTGGAAGGCCTCGGCGGCCAGGCGCTTGCGCGTGGGGAGGTCGAAACCGCCCTCGCGGACGGCGCCGAGCACGTCCGCGTACCGCTCGGGGCTGGTCACGACCGCCACGGACGGGTGGTTCTTGGCGGCGGCGCGCACCATCGACGGGCCGCCGATGTCGATCTGCTCGACGCACACGTCGTCCGAGGCGCCGGACGCGACGGTCTCACGGAACGGGTAGAGGTTGACCACGACCAGGTCGAAGGGCTCGACGCCCAGTTCCTCCAGCTGCCGGCGGTGGTCCTCCAGCCGCAGGTCGGCGAGGATGCCCGCGTGCACCTTCGGGTGCAGGGTCTTCACCCGGCCGTCCAGGCACTCGGGGAAACCGGTCAGCTCCTCCACCTTCGTCACCGGCACCCCGGCGGCGGCGATCCGCCCGGCCGTCGAGCCGGTGGAGACCAGCTGGACGCCCGCCTCGTGCAGGCCGCGGGCCAGCTCCTCCAGACCGGTCTTGTCGTAGACGCTGACCAGCGCGCGCCGGATCTCCCGCTTGGTACTCACGGCAACAGAACCTTTCGTCCCTCAATGCGATACCCGTCGCGGGACAACCGCCCCACGACGTCGACGAGCAGCCTTCGCTCGACTTCCTTGATGCGCTCGTGGAGAGCTTCCTCCGTGTCGTCCTCCCGGACCTCGACCACGCCCTGGGCGATGATCGGGCCGGTGTCGACGCCGTCGTCGACGAAGTGGACGGTGCAGCCGGTGACCTTCGCGCCGTACGCGAGGGCGTCGCGCACCCCGTGCGCGCCCGGGAAACTGGGCAGCAGCGCCGGATGGGTGTTGACCACACGGCCGCCGAACCGGGCCAGGAACTCCTTGCCCACGATCTTCATGAAACCGGCCGAGACGACCAGGTCGGGCTCGTACGCCGCGACCGCCCCGGCCAGCGCCGCGTCCCACGCCTCGCGGTCGCCGTGGTCCTTCACCCGGCACACGAACGTCGGCACCCCGGCCCGCTCCGCGCGCTCCAGTCCCGCGATGCCGGAGCGGTCCGCGCCCACGGCGACGACGTGCGCCCCGGCATCCAGCAGCGCCTGCAGGTTCGTACCGGAACCGGAGACGAGCACGACGAGTCGGGCGGGGCGGGAAAGGGGCGGAAACACTGCGGCCACTGCGGCTCAACTCTCGGGTCCGGCGCTTTGGAGGATCGTACGACTCGAAGATCCCTCGCATTCCGGGGAACCCTACGAGCCCGTCGACCGTCAGCAACGATACCGGCACACCCGACCGCCCCCCACGGGACGGGGGAGCGCCCGGACGGTAGCGTCTGGGGGGAGAACGGCGTAACGACGCGTCCGACAACTCGAGGAGTCGACGGCAAGGGGATGACCCAGGCAACCATGAGCAGTGGCCGCGGCCATGAGCAGGACAACCCGTTCGCTCCGCCGCCGGAGGACGCTCCCGACCAGCCGTGGCAGCCGCGCAGGCCGCAGCAGCCCTCGGACGAGCAGGACTCCGACCAGCGGCCCACGCCACCCCCGCCGCCCGGTTGGGGCAGCCAGTGGAGCGACCGGCAGCCGGGCCGCGGCGGCGGTCTCGGCGACCGCCCCGGCGGGGACGGCGGCTACGGCGGCCGGCGCCCGGACGGGCCGCGGTTCGACCCGACCGACCCGGCGCAGCGGCGTGCCCGCTACGCCTTGCTGTGCGGCATGTGGGGACTGTTCTTCGCCCTGCTGCTCGGCTGGACGTACCTCGCCCTGCTGCTCGGCGGACTCGCCCTCTACTGGGGCGTCAACGCGCTCCGCATGAAACCGGAGGAACGCGCCAAGGCCCGCGCCGAGGCCGCCGCCCTGCTGGCCGACGGCCCCGCCGAGCCGCCGCCCCCGCCGGCCGACCCCAACGCCAAGCCCCAGCGGCCCGCCGCCGTCGGCGGCATCGTCATGGGCGCCCTCGCGGTCGGCCTCGTGGCCGGCCTGCTCAGCAGCGAGTACGCCTACCGCGACTACTACGCCTGCGTCGGGGACGCCCTCACCCAGTCGGCCCGCGACTCCTGCGCCCACGACATGCCGGCCCCTCCGGTCTGGCTGCGCAAGGCCTGAGCCCCACCCCGCCCTCGCCGGGTCCGTCCGCGCCGCTCCCGGCGCCGCGGACCCGGCGTTCGCGTCCCCGCGGATGCCGCCGCGGTCAGGCGGGGTCCGGGGCCGCGGTCTCCGTCCGGCCGTCCTCGCTGCCGGTCCCGGACTCCGTCCCGTCCACCTCATCCGCCTCGTCGGCGTCGTCGGCGTCATCGGCGTCGTCGGCGTCGTCGGCGTCGTCGTACCCGTCGTACGCGTCGTACGCCTCGTCGAGGTCGGCACGGGACGCACGGAAGCGGCGGACCCAGCGCACCACGAGCGCGGTGGGGGCACCGATGACGACGGTCCAGCCGACGGCCGCGGCCGCGGTGAGCCAGCGCGAGGGGCCGAAGTCGGCGAGCGCGCCGGAGCCGAGGGGCCCCGCGGCGAGCTCCGTGAGCAGAGCGAGGACCACGCCGCAGGCCGTGCCGCCCAGTGCCGCGCGTGCGGCCGTGCGGCCCGGGCCCGCGGCGGCCTCGCGGTCGACCGCGAACCACCCCACCGTCACCCCCGCCACGGCCGGCACCAGCAGCGCGAGCCAGGTCGCCACCGTGCCCGGCCCGGCCTGCGGCAGCGCGGCCAGCAGCGGGAAGTCGGGCAGCACGGGATCGCCGACCGCCCCGGCGGGCCGGACGACCGCCTCCGTGCCCAGCGAGAACCCCGGCCCGAGGGCGTAGGCCGCCCCCCACACCGCCGCGTTCGGGATCAGCGCGACCGACAGGGCCAGCACTGCCAGCCGCCCGGACAGTGCCTCGCTGAGCCGGCTGAACGACGCCCCCGTGGCCCCGGGATGCAGGACCAGCGCGACCGCCGTGAGCACCGCGCCGCCCGCGAGCAGCACCGCCACCCCGGCCGCCGCCGACCGGGCCACCGGCCCGGTCTCCCCCGCCGGCACGCGGTCGGTCACCCGGTGGAACGCCGCCGGAAGGGGGATGTGCGGCCGCCCCCGTTCGGCCCACGCCCCCGCGGCCGCGGCAAGGGCGGCGACCACGGGCACATGGAGCCCGGCGCTGAGCGCGTCGCTCCGCACCGGCCCGTACGAGGTGAGGATCGCCGCGCCCGCTGCCACCGCGACGTACCCGCCGATCAGCCAGGCCACGGCCGACGCCGCCGCCCGGTCGGTCGACGCGGGGGCGGCGGCGTCCGCTCCGGCCCGGTACAGCAGCCAGATCGGGAAGGCCGCCAGGAGCAGCGGTGTGACCCCGACCGGCGCGGGAACACCGGAGAGCGTCTCCACCCGCACCAGGTCCGTCCCGTGCGCCAGCAGCCAGCAGTCGGCGGCGATGTGCAGGGCCCCGTACAGCCCGCTGTCGGGGAACGGGGAGATGATCCAGAGGAACAGCACCAGCACGGCGAAGCCGCCGAGTCCCAGCCCGGCGGCGAGCACGCCGCCGGTGAAGGCGGGCACGGATTCCGCGGTGCGCAGGGCCTCGTGCGCAGCCCGGACACGGCGGAAGGCAAGGCTCACAGCGCGTGCGGCGGTCACGGCACCCCATGCTGCCAAGAAGACCCCTTTTACCGTCGCAGCATGCGAATGTCCGTCGTGTCGCGGAATATGGCGTTATGCGCATCTTCACACGATCCGAGTGGTCGATCGCATGACCCGAGCCCACCTGACGAAGACGGCACGGACCGCCAAGAAGCGGCGGCCCCACCCGCAGCCCGCGACGACCCCGCGGACCGCACCACCGGCTCCGCCCCCGGCCGCCCCTCCAGAGGGGGCGGCCGGGTCGGCGGGGTCGCCGCGCGCGCCCCGGGCCGAGCCACCGCAAGCCCCGCGACCCGCGGAGCCGGACCGGTCCGCCGCGCCCTCCGAGCCGGCCTCCCAGCCGCCCACCGGGCCGCTCTCCGGGACACCGGAGGACTCCGGCGCGCCCGCATCCGGGGACGACGCGGCGGTCGGGGCGTCCGAGCCGACGGCGAAACAGGTCAAGGCGGCGGCGAAAGCAGCGGCGAAAGAGACCAGGGCCGCGGCCGAACAGGCCGAGGCGGCCGCCGAGGAGGCGGAGCTGCGCCTTGCCGAGGCCGCCGAGGCCGCCTTCGACACCCTCTACGCGCACGCCGCCCCCGCCCTGATCCGGCAGGCCGAGGTGCTCACCGGCAACGAGGAACTGGCCCGGTACGCCGTCCACCGCGCCTTCGACCGGGCCTGGCTGCGGTGGCCCGAGGTCGCGACCGACCCCGATCCCGTCGGCTGGCTCCGCTCCCAGGCGTTCGAGCTCGCGCTCGCCCCCTGGCAGCAGCTCCTGCCCTGGCACCGCACACCGCGCCGCGCCCGCGGCGACCTCCAGCGGCTGCCGCGCGGCGCCCGGCACGCCGTGCTGCTCCACGAGGGCCTCGGCCTCGGCCTGCGCCGCACGGCGGCCGAGAGCATGGCCAGCACACCCACGACGGCGGCGCGCATCATCCGGGCCCGTGACGCGCTCGGCGAGGAGGCGGTCGCCGGGCTGGCCGGGCTCCTCAACGAACCGCGCGTGCCGGAGCTCCCCGCGGAGCAGGTGCGCGAGATGAGTGAGGAGCGGCTGCGGCACCAGACCCTCGGATCGGTCGCCGCCACGATCGTCCTCGTCCTGCTGACCGCGGGCGGCCTCGTCTTCGGCCCGCTCAGCGATCACTTCTCGGTGTCGACGCCGCTGATCGACATCCGCTTCTCCCCCTGACACCGGCCCCGGGACGACGGCCGTTCCGGAAACGGCAGCGGGCCCGCCCCCCGGGGGGGGGGGGCCCGCTGCCGTACCGGGAAATCAGCCCTGGAGGATGGCGCGCGCGAGGCGGGCCGTCTCCGACGGGGTCTTGCCCACCTTGACGCCGGCGGCCTCGAGGGCCTCCTTCTTCGCCTGGGCGGTGCCGGAGGAGCCGGAGACGATGGCGCCGGCGTGGCCCATGGTCTTGCCCTCGGGCGCGGTGAAGCCCGCGACGTAGCCGACGACCGGCTTGGTGACGTGCTCGGCGATGAAGGCCGCGGCACGCTCCTCGGCGTCGCCGCCGATCTCGCCGATCATGACGATCAGGTCGGTGTCGGGGTCGTCCTGGAACGCCTTCAGCGCGTCGATGTGGGTGGTGCCGATGATCGGGTCACCGCCGATGCCCACGGCCGAGGAGAAGCCGATGTCGCTGAGCTCGTACATCATCTGGTAGGTCAGCGTGCCGGACTTCGACACCAGGCCGATGCGGCCGGCGGTGCTGATGTCGGCCGGGATGATGCCCGCGTTGGACTGACCGGGGGTGATCAGGCCGGGGCAGTTCGGGCCGATGATCCGGGTCTTGTTGCCCTTGCTGCCCGCGTACGCCCAGAAGGAGGCGGTGTCGTGGACGGCGATGCCCTCGGTGATCACGACCGCGAGCGGGATCTCGGCGTCGATGGCCTCGACGACCGCGTCCTTGGCGAACTTCGGCGGGACGAAGATGACGGTGACGTCGGCACCGGTCTTCTCCATGGCCTCGGCGACGGAGCCGAAGACGGGCACCTCGGTGCCGTCGAAGTCCACGGTGGTGCCGGCCTTGCGCGGGTTCACGCCACCGACGATGTTGGTGCCCGAGGCGAGCATCCGCCGGGTGTGCTTGGTGCCCTCGGAACCGGTCATCCCCTGGACGATGACCTTGCTTTCCTTGGTCAGGAAGATAGCCATGATGTGGTGACCTTGTCCCTTACTTCGCAGCCAGCTCGGCGGCGCGCTCCGCGGCGCCGTCCATGGTGTCGACCTGCTCGACCAGCGGGTGGGCGGCGTCGGTCAGGATCTGCCGGCCCAGGTCCGCGTTGTTGCCGTCCAGACGGACGACGAGCGGCTTGGTGACCTCCTCGCCCTTGGACTTGAGCAGCTCCAGGGCCTGGACGATGCCGTTGGCGACCGCGTCGCAGGCGGTGATGCCGCCGAAGACGTTGACGAAGACGGACTTGACGTCCGGGTCGCCGAGGATGATCTCAAGACCGTTCGCCATGACCTCGGCGGAGGCGCCACCGCCGATGTCGAGGAAGTTGGCGGGCTTGACGTTGCCGTGGCCCTCGCCGGCGTAGGCGACGACGTCCAGGGTGCTCATGACGAGACCCGCGCCGTTGCCGATGATGCCGACCTCGCCGTCGAGCTTGACATAGTTCAGGCCCTTGGCCTTGGCCGCGGCCTCCAGCGGGTTGGCGGAGGCGTGGTCCACCAGCGCCTCGTGCTCCGGCTGGCGGAAGTCGGCGTTCTCGTCCAGGGAGACCTTGCCGTCGAGCGCGATGACGCGGCCGTCGGCGACCTTGGCGAGCGGGTTGACCTCGACGAGGAGCGCGTCCTCGGCGATGAAGGTCTTCCACAGGGTCTGCAGGATCTCGACCACCTGGTCGGCGACGTCGGCCGGGAACGCGGCCGCCTCGACGATCTCGCGGGCCTTCTCCGGGGTGACGCCCTCGTTGGCGTCCACGGCGATCTTCGCGAGGGCCTCGGGCTTGGTCGCCGCGACCTCCTCGATCTCCATGCCGCCCTCGACCGAGGCCATCGCCAGGAAGGTCCGGTTGGCACGGTCGAGCAGGAAGGAGACGTAGTACTCGGAGGCGATCTCCGGGGCCAGCTCGGCCAGCATGACCTTGTGGACCGTGTGGCCCTTGATGTCCATGCCGAGGATCTGCCCGGCCTTGGCCACCGCGTCCTCGGGGTCCGACGCCACCTTCACGCCGCCGGCCTTGCCTCGGCCACCGGTCTTCACCTGTGCCTTGACGACAGCCTTGCCACCGAGCCGCTCCGCGACCTCGCGCGCCGCCTCAGGCGTGTCGATGACTTCACCGGCCAGCACCGGTACACCGTGCTTGGCGAAGAGGTCCCTCGCCTGGTACTCGAACAGGTCCACGCGCGTCCGTCCTTGGTAATCGCGGGTTCGTTGTTGGCGTGAGCGTGCCGGGGCGGTCGTCGCTGACGTCTTCGTAACGATCCATGCGTACGGTCGTACGGGGGGCGCACACGTCGGCCGAGCACGCGGCATGTCCGTCTCGCAGGTTAGCGCCGCGCGGGCGGCTCGACTAAATCCCAGGTCGTCGACGAGCGGTGAGAACAGTCACAGACCGCGCCAGTGACGACTGGAGGATTGCTCCATCCAGGTGACACGGGCGGCGCGTTCGCGGCCTCACCCCTGCGGCACGGGCAACGGCCGCTTCTCTATCGCGGCCGCCATGATCGCCGGGAACAGGTCGGGCGTGCAGGCGAACGCGGGGGCGCCGAGGGCCGCCAGGGCGGCGGCGTGCTCACGGTCGTAGGAGGGGGCACCCTCGTCGGACAGCGCGAGCAGGGCCACGAACTGGACGCCGGAGGCCTTCATGGCCGCGACGCGCTTGAGCATCTCGTCCCGTATGCCGCCCTCGTAGAGGTCGCTGATGAGCACCACGACGGTCTCGGCCGGCCGGGTGATGAGCGACTGGCAGTAGGCCAGCGCCCGGTTGATGTCGGTGCCGCCGCCGAGCTGGGTGCCGAAGAGGACGTCGACCGGGTCGTCCAGCTGCTCGGTGAGATCGACCACGGCGGTGTCGAAGACGACCAGCTTGGTGTCGATGCTGCGCATCGAGGCGAGGACCGCGCCGAAGACGGAGGCGTAGACGACCGAGGCCGCCATGGAACCGGACTGGTCGATGCACAGGACGACGTCCTTCTTCACCGCCCGCGCGGCACGGCCGTGGCCGATCAGCCGCTCGGGGACGATCGTGCCGTGCTCCGGCAGGTAGTGCCGCAGGTTGGCGCGGATGGTGCGGTCCCAGTCGATGTCGCGGTGGCGCGGGCGGTCGATCCGCGCCGAGCGGTCCAGCGCCCCGGTCAGGGTGGCGCGGGTGCGGGTGGCCAGGCGCTTCTCCAGGTCCTCCACGACCTTGCGGACCACCGCCCGGGCGGTCTCCTTCGTCGTCTCCGGCATCGCCTTGTTGAGCGACAGCAGCGTGCCGACCAGATGCACATCGGCCTCGACGGCCTCCAGCATCTCCGGTTCCAGCAGCAGCGCCGACAGACCGAGCCGGTCGATGGCGTCACGCTGCATCACCTGCACGACGCTGCTCGGGAAGTAGCTGCGGATGTCGCCCAGCCACCGTGCGACCTGCGGCGCGGAACCGCCCAGCCCGGCGGACCTGGGCCCGCCCCGCCCGGACGTCCCGCCGTCGGCGCGCGGGCCGGACCCGTACAGCGCCTCCAGTGTCCGGTCCATGGCGGCGTCGCGGCCGGTGAGTGTGTGGCCCGTGCCGTCGGCGGGGCCCGCGCCCAGCACCAGCCGCCAGCGGCGCAGCCGCTCCTCGCCGTCGATGCCGGCGTCCGTCCTGACGTCGCCGTTCATGTCGCCGTTCCCCCTGTCGGTCGGTCGTGTCCCAGCAGCAGCCGGACGGTCGGCAGCACCGCGTCCGCCCGGGCCTCGTCCAGCCCGGCGGCGAAGCCCGGCACGCCCTGGTCCGCCGCCTCGGGCGACCCCGCCGCCGGACCGCGCCGCACCAACTCCCCCACCGTGCGCCGCACGCCCGCGTCGAACTCGCCGAACGTACGCCGCAGCAACGGGAGGACGTCGTCTAAGGCGGCGGCCGGGACCGCCGACAGCCAGTCGTCGACCAGGGCGAGCAGCCGCGCGTCGTGGACGAGCAGCATCCCGCCCCCGGCGAGGAAGCCCTCCGTCCAGGCGGCCGCCTCCTGCGGCGGTGTCCCGGCCGACAGGGCCAGCCCCATCAGCCGGGCCACCTCCTCGGCCGCCAGCCGGCCGTCGTCCAGCAGCAGGCGGGCGGCGGTGCCGCGCAGCAGCCCGGGCATACCCCGGTCGCGCACCGCCAGGGACCGCAGGACCCCCGCCCACCGTGCGCGCAGCCCCTCGTCGGCGAGCAGCACCACGGCCTCCTGCACGCCGTGGACATGGCCGCGCATCTCGGCCGCGCCCTCGGCGTCCAGCCCGGCGCAGGCCGGCGGGAGCCCGACGCATATCCGCTGCGCCAGCCCTTCGGCGACCTCGCGCAGCGCGGCCGCGTCCGTGCCCCGGACGTCGCCGTAGCGGACGGACCGCACCAGCGCGGGCAGCGCCTGTGCGAGGTGGCCGACGTCGGCGTCGAGCGCGGCACGGTCGGCGAGCACCCGCATCACGGTCGGCAGCGCGTCGGGCAGCTCCGCGAGCAGACAGCGCTCGGCGAGCCCGGTGACCTCGGCGAGCGTGCCCGCCCGCACCGCCTCGTCCTCCGCCCTGGCGGTGGCCGCCGAGGACACGGTGGTCCCCCACACCCCGGCCTCGGCGACCCGCACCGCCGACTCGGGCTCCCAGCGCAGCCGCCAGGTCTCGCGGAAGGTGCCGGTGCCGGCGCGCGACCGGGCGGGCTCGCCCCAGCCGATGCCGAGCAGCCGCAACCGGTGCAGCAGGCGGCTGCGGCCGGCGTCGGTCTCCTTGCGCAGGTCGAGCTCCACCTCCCTCTCCAGCGCCTCCGGCTTCAGTCGCAGCCTGCGCTGCTCGCGCGCCAGGTCGCGGGCGAGCGGCACCGCGGGAGCGCCGTCGGGGACCTCGCCCAGCACGTCCCCGACCACCAGGCGGTCCCGGATGAGCTCCATCGGCACATCGGACCCGTCGCACATCACGGCCCGTATCGCGTCGGTGGTCTCGCCGAGGCCCGCCAGCGGGCGGCCGCGCATCGCGGCGAGCGTGTCGGCGAGCCGCACCGCCTCGATGACGTGTGCGGAGGAGACCGGCAGGTCCTCCTCCCGGAGCAGCCCGGCGACCTTGGTCATCCAGCGCGCGACGGGCCGGTCCGGTGCCGTGAACAGGTGCCGGTACCAGCCGGGCGAGGCGATCCCGGCCCCGTACCCGGCGGCCCGGGACAACCTGCGGTGGGTCCAGGGCACCCAGGTGATCTCGACCTTGGCCTTCGGCAGCCCCTTCAGCAGGGCCCGGTCGGCGGTCACACCGGTCGTGGCCGCGAGCGCGGGCACGTGCCAGGCGCCGCAGACCACCGCCACCCGCTCGTGCTCGCGGCGGGCGTCGCGTATCCGCAGCCGCATGTGCGCCTCGCGCACGGCGTCCTGCGGATGTCCCCCGTCCCCGTACTCCGCGCGCAGCGCCCCCATGGCCTCGGCGACCGCCCCGAACGCCACGAGCGCGTCGTCCGCCGCGTCCGCCCGCTCCTGGCCGCCCCGGTGCTCCACGGCGTCCTCCCACCACCGCTCGGGGTCGTCGTGACCGGCCGCCTCCGCGAGCACCGCGAGCGGATCGATCCGCACCCGGTCCCCGGGCCGGTCGTCCCCTTCTTCCGCCGCCGCTCCCTCGCCGCCCGCCCCGTCCGCCCCGTCGTCGCGGTCGTCCCGCATCAGCAGCGAATGGGCGGCCGGCAGATCGATGAAGCGGACCGGCACCCCCCGCGCTGTCGCCCATCGGATCGCCTCCCATTCCGGCGAGAAGTCGGCGAACGGCCAGAACCCGGCCCGGGACGGCTCGTCGACGACGTGCGCGAGCAACGCGACCGGCGGCCGCAGGCCCGGTTCGGCCGCCAGCCCCACGACCGCGTCCGCCTCCGGCGGTCCCTCGACGAGCACGATCTGCGGCGCGTAACGCTCCAGCGCCGCGCGGACCCCGCGGGCCGACCCCGGCCCGTGGTGCCGCACCCCCAGCAGCGCCACACCGTCCGTCACGGCGTCACCTCGCGGCAGGCGCGGTAGAAGTCCTTCCAGCCCTCCCGCTCGCGGACCACCGTCTCCAGGTACTCCCGCCACACCACGCGGTCGGCCGCCGGGTCGCGCACCACCGCGCCGAGGATGCCCGCCGCCACGTCGCCGGCGCGCAGCACCCCGTCGCCGAAGTGGGCCGCGAGCGCGAGCCCGCTGGTGACCACCGAGATCGCCTCGGCCGTGGAGAGCGTGCCCGACGGGGACTTCACCTTCGTCCTGCCGTCGGCGGTGACCCCGCCGCGCAGCTCGCGGAAGACGGTGACGACCCTCCGGATCTCGTCCGCTCCGGCGGGCACGGACGGCAGGTCCAGCGACCGGCCCAGCTGGCCGACCCGGCGGCTGACGATGTCGACCTCCTCCTCCGCGGTCGCCGGCAGCGGCAGCACGACGGTGTTGAAACGCCTGCGCAGCGCGCTGGACAGGTCGTTGACCCCGCGGTCGCGGTCGTTGGCGGTGGCGATGAGGTTGAAGCCGCGCACCGCCTGGGTCTCGGCGCCCAGCTCCGGTATCGGCAGCGTCTTCTCGGACAGGATCGTGATGAGCGTGTCCTGCACGTCCGCGGGGATACGGGTCAGTTCCTCGACGCGGGCGATCCGGCCCTCGGCCATCGCCCGCATGACCGGGCCGGGCACGAGCGCCTCCCGGGTCGGGCCGTGGGTGAGCAGCTGCGCGTAGTTCCACCCGTAGCGGATCGCCTCCTCCGGAGTGCCGGCCGTGCCCTGCACGAGGAGGGTGGAGTCGCCGCTGACGGCGGCCGCCAGATGCTCCGAGACCCAGGTCTTGGCCGTGCCGGGCACCCCGAGCAGCAGCAGGGCCCGGTCCGTGGCGAGGGTGCTGACCGCGACCTCCACGATGCGGCGCGGTCCCACGTACTTGGGTGTCACGACGGTGCCGTCGGGAAGTTCGCCGCCCAGCAGGTACATGGCGACCGCCCACGGCGACAGATTCCAGCGGGCCGGGCGCGGCCGGTCGTCGGCCGCCGCGAGAGCCTTGAGCTCCTCGGCGAACGCGTCTTCGGCATGCGGCCGGAGTGCGGTGTCCGCGGACATGGTTCTCCCCCTGTTCCGGGCAGGTCGGATGAGGCGGACGATCCGTCAGACCCCCTGCGTCGTCCGCGGTTCCCACGATGCACGACCCCACTGACAATCACCCTCGCCCCGCATGTAACGCCAGGTCAGAACCGATTGTCAGTGCCCGGACCTACCGTCTTGGGCATGGACGGGATGGACGAACAGCGACCCGAGCGGTGGACCGCCGACCAGGTCCTGGCCCTCGCGCCCGACGCGTCGTCGCGGAAGGCCGGGACGGGTCTGGCGGCGGCCGCGCGCTGGTCGGGCACGGGCACGTCGGGCACGGCGGTGTGGGGGTTGTGCGCGGGCAGCGGCAGCAAGCCGTACCAGACGGTCGTGGACACGGCCGGGCCCGGCGCCAAGTGCAGCTGCCCGAGCCGCAAGTTCCCCTGCAAACACGCCATCGGACTGCTGCTCCTGTGGTCCGGGGGCGAGGTCGGGCCGGCCGCACACGGGGGCGGCCGGCCCGACTGGGTCACCGAATGGCTCGAAGCGCGCCGCGCGCGTGAGGACCGCAAGAGCGCCCCGGCGGGCGGTGGTGACCCCGCGGCGGCGCGCAAGCGCGCCGAGCAACGGGAGCGCCGGGTCGCGGCCGGGGCGGCCGAACTGGAACAGCGGCTGACGGACCTGCTGCTCGGAGGGCTGGCCGGCGCCGACCGCGAGGGCTACGGGCGCTGGGAGGAGACCGCCGCCCGCATGGTCGACGCCCAGGCCCCGGGGCTCGCGTCGCGGGTACGCGAGCTCGGCGCGGTCGCCGCCTCGGGGGGCGACTGGCCGTCCCGGCTGCTGGAGGAGACCGCGCTGCTGCACCTGCTGAACCGGGGCTGTCTGGGGCAGGAGCGGCTTCCCGGGGCACTGGCCGCGACGGTGCGCAGCCGGGTGGGTTTCACGGTGGACTCGGCGGAGCTGCTGTCCGGCCCCACCGTGCGGGACCACTGGCTGGTGCTGGCCCAGCACGACGCTGCCGACGACCGGCTGACCACCCGCCGCATATGGCTGCACGGCCGCGACACCGGGCGCCCCGCGCTGCTGCTCTCCTTCGGCGCGGCCGGCCGCGCCCCCGAGCTCGCCCTGCCGGTCGGGCTCGGGGTCGACGCCGAGCTGGCGTACCACCCGGGTGCGCGGCCGCTGCGGGCCGTGCTCGGCACCCGACATGCCGCGCCGGGCCCCGGCTCCGTGCCGCCCGGGCTGCCGGTCGGCGCGGCACTGGCGGTGTACGGGCAGGCCCTGGCGGACGACCCGTGGCTGGACGCCTGGCCCACCGTCCTCGCCGGGGTGGTGCCCGTACCGGGCGACACGGGCTGGCAGCTCGCCGACGGGGAGGGGGCCGACGCGGTGCCGGTGGCCGCGGGGGGCGGCAGCGGCGCCGGGGGGCTGTGGCGCCTGGCGGCGGTCTCGGGCGGCCGGCCCGTGACGGTCTTCGGCGAGCTGGGACACCGCGGATTCCGGCCGTACACGGTCTGGGGCGAGGGCGGCACGGCGGCGGTCGCACTGGCGCCGTAGCGCACCGCGGCCGCCGCCGGCCGCACCACAAACGGATGCGAACGACACCGAAGGGGGACGTATGGAGACGGCGACCTGGGCCGATCTGGTCGGGACCGCCCTGATGGGCACCGAACGCAAGGGCGGGACGCCCGCCGAACTGCTCGACGCCGCCGCGCTCGCCGTCCTGAGACGTCGTGCGGGGCTGCGGCCGGCCGCCGCGGGGAAGCGGCCGGCCACCGCCCCGCACGATCCACGCCCCGCCCTGCCGGCCGCCGCACGACGGCGGCTCGGACTGCTGCTGGCGGACCGGTCCGGCGGGAGCGGCGGTCGCCGGGGCGCGGCGCCCAACCTCGCCGAGCTGCTGCCGCAGTGGCTCGGCGAGGCCACCGCGCGCGGTTACGCGGCCCCGCCGGAGCTGCTGCCGGCCCTGCTGGACGCCGCCCGCGCCCGCACCGACCTGAGACCGGACGCGCTCGCCCTGGCGGGCCCGCGCGGACTCTGGCTGGCGGAGCTGAACACGGACTGGCGTTTCGCGCTGCGGGCGGGCGCCTCCGGTGCCGCACCGCCCGCCGGGGACGCGGCGGACGGCCCCGAGGTGCGGCAGCTGTGGGAGGAGGGCCTGTTCGCCGAGCGCGTGGCACTGCTGACGCACCTGCGGTCCCGCGACCCCCGGGGCGCGCTGGAACTGCTGCGTTCCGGGTGGAGCGGTGAGCGCGCCGAGGACCGCCTGATGTTCCTGGACTCCCTGCGCGAGGGGCTGTCGGCCGCGGACGAGCCCTTCCTGGAACAGGCGCTCGCCGACCGCAGCCGCAATGTGCGGGCCACCGCCGCCGAACTGCTCTCCGCCCTGCCCGGCTCCGCGCTGGCCGGCCGGATGGCGGCCAGGGCCCGGACCTGCGTCGCCTGGGACGCCGGGGAGAGCCGGATCGTGGTGGAGGCTCCGTACGAGTGCGACGCGGCGATGGAGCGCGACGGCGTGGTGGCGATACCCCCGGCCGGCCGGGGCGAGCGGTCGTGGTGGTTCGGCCAGGTCGTGGACGCCGCACCGCTCGGGACATGGCCGGAACGGTTCGGCGGCCGCACGCCGCAGGAGATCATCGCGCTGCCGGTCGCCGACGAATGGCAGGGCGACCTGCACGCGGCCTGGTGCCGGGCGGCGGTCCGCCAGCGCGACACCGCCTGGGCCCGGGCGCTGCTCGGGCCGATACCGACCGCGGCGACGGCGGTCGCCCCGGTGGGCGACCCGGCGAAGCTGCTGGCGGTGCTCCCGGCCGGCGAGAGGTCCGAATGGGTGGCGCGCTTCATCGCCTCGCACGGCCTGTCGGAGGCGTTCCAGATGCTCGCGGTGTGCGCCGTTCCCTGGACGGAGCCCCTGGGACGGGCGGTGGTGGACGCACTGGACATCGCCCGCGACGCCGGCAGCTACCCGTGGAGCTTCAGCGGGGTCATGGGCCTCGCCGAGCGCTGCCTGGACCCCGCGGAGGCGGACCGCGCGACCCCGCTCACCGCGGTGCCCGCCGAATCGGCCGACACCTCACCGGGCGCGGGCGCCTACTGGGCCGAGGCCTTCCAGCGCCTGGTGGGCACCCTGCGGCTGCGCGCCGCGATGAGTGAGGAACTGGCCTGAGCCGCTGGATCCCACCTCTCGGGCGACTCCCGTGGCCCGGTCCGGGCCGGGCCGGGCCACGGGCCGCGATCAGGCGCCGGCGGGCTGCCGGATGTTCGCGTTGACCCAGTCCACGACCTCGGTCGTCGTCGCACCGGGGGTGAAGATCGCGGCGACGCCCAGTTCCCGCAGCGGGGCCATGTCGTCCTCGGGGATGATGCCGCCGCCGAAGACCTTGATGTCGCTCGCGTCGCGCTCCTTGAGCAGCTCCAGCACCTTGGCGAAGAGCGTCATGTGAGCGCCGGACAGGATGGACAGCCCGATCGCGTCGGCGTCCTCCTGGATCGCGGTGTCGACGATCTGTTCGGGCGTCTGGTGCAGGCCGGTGTAGATGACCTCCATACCGGCGTCGCGCAGCGCGCGGGCGATGACCTTGGCCCCGCGGTCGTGGCCGTCGAGCCCCGGCTTGGCCACCACGACCCGGATCGGACCGGACACTCCCATCACTGCCTCCAACACGATTACTGCGCTCAGCGGGCACTTCTGTGAACGAACGTTATCGCCAGCATCCCCCGACCGGACAGTTTCGCGAAGGCCCCGGAGGGGGAAATTACCTATTGGGACACGTTCACGTTAGAAACGCGTTCGGCCCGTGGTCGTCATCGGTTGAGCAGGCGACGCGGGCTTTCGCGTTCTCGGCGCACGGGGGACAGAGCCGTCTCCGTGTGCCGCACGGGAGGTAGGCCATGGGCGTCCTGTCTTTCGGTGTCGGAGACCGCCTGGTGCGTCAGGCGGCCTACGTACGAGCCGCGGCGATCGAGATCGCCATCCTGACCGGTCACGTTTTCCTGTACCCGACCGGCATCTTCCAGGAGCGCGGGCCGGAGCCCCCGGTCGGCGAGACGGAGGAACCGACCCGCATCCCCACCGCGGGCCGCAGTCACCCTCCGGTACTGCTGCTGCACGGCTTCGTGGACAACCGTTCGGTGTTCGCGATGCTGCGCCGGTCCCTGCGGCGGCACGGCTGGCCGCATGTACAGGCGGTCAACTACTCCCCCCTGACCTGCGACATCCGCACGGCCGCGGCGTTGCTCGGCCGTCACGTGGAGCAGATCTGCGAGCAGACGGGGCACAGCCGGGTGGACATCGTGGGCCACAGCCTCGGCGGGCTCATCGCGCGTTACTACACGCAGCGACTGGGTGGGGACAGCCGGGTGCGCACCGTGATCACCCTCGGCACCCCGCACTCCGGCACTCGTGCCGCGCCCCTGCTGAACCCGCATCCCATCGTCCGGCAGATGCGGCCCAACTCCGACCTGATAGAGGAACTGGCCGAACCCGCGCCCGGCTGCCGTACCCGTTTCGTGGCGTTCTGGAGCGACTGGGACGAGATGATGAGTCCGGTCGAGGCGGCCCGCCTGGACCACCCTGACCTCATCGCCCGCAATGTGCACGTCGCGGGCGTCGGGCATCTGACGATGCCGGTGCACGCGGCCATCGCGGCCGGCATCCGGCAGGCACTGCTCGGGGAGGAACGGGCGTCCGGCGCCGTCGACGCCGCCTGACGGACCTGTGCCCCATAAGCATCGAAACGCCATCGAACACAAGGCATCGTCCTTGCCGGAATCCCGCCGAAGATTGTCGCCGTCGGCCGCAGGGGGATACAGTCGCCGCTAATTCTCCTGCTGCCGAGGCGAAAGAGAAGCGGTGAACGACCGTCACCCGTCGGGGTATGCCCCTGAGTACAACGCCTACGGGCACGAGGGCTATTCCAGCGCCTCGTACCCGTCCGCAGGCGCTGTCCAGACGGATGACGACCCGCTGTTCGGCACGTGCCAGGGTTACCCCGCGTACGACACCGGCACCCAGGCCACCGGCTCGTGGGACACCACCGCGACCGGCTACTGGCAGCCCCAGGACCCCACCGCCGGTTACGGCGACCCCGCCGCGGCGGCCACGGGCACCTGGTACGCACAGCCCGCGGCCGAGACGTACGACTACCCGGCATACGAGCACGCCCCGGTGTACGAGTACCAGGAGCCGGAGCCGGCGCTCCCGCACGAGCCGCCCACCCACGAAACCCTCCCGCACGAGGCCCGGGCGTACGTGCCCCACGCCCGCGAGCCGGAGGCCGGTCCCCACGGGACCGGCATCGAGGACTGGGCCGACGGCGAGGACGCCTACGCGTTCGACGGGCACGACGCCGCGGGCCACGACCTCCACCGCGATGACCTCCACGGCGATGGCCCGCACGGCGCCGAGCCGGAGGAGTACGACTCCGCGCACGACGCCGACGACGCCGGGTACGACGCGGACCCGGACAGCGCACCCGTCCTCCCGCGCCCCCGCGCCGCCGGCAGCCGCCGGCGCCGCCCGGCCCGCCGCTCGGCGCTGCTGACCGTCGCCGTTCCCTCCGTCGCCGTCATGGGTGTCGCGGCCTGCGCCGCCGCCGTGACCGTCACCACCGAAGAGGGCGACACCAGCACGACGCAGGCGGACGGCATCGTCGGTGCCAAGACCCCCACCACCAAGCTCGACCAGCAGCTGGCCGGGGTGAACCGGGACGTCGACGACTTCGCCTCCCGTGCCAGCCGCACCCAGGAGCGGCTGGACATCAAGGAGCGCCAGGCCGCGGAGCGGAAGAAGAAGGCGCAGGAGGCGGCCCGCAAGGAGGCGCTGCGCCCCAAGTTCCTGCTCCCGGTGACCGAGCACGGTCTGAGCGCGTACTTCGGCCAGGCGGGCGTCAACTGGATGTCGGTCCACACGGGCATCGACTTCCCGGTCAGTTACGGCACCCCCGTGATGGCCGCGACCGACGGCACCGTCCGCACGCAGTGGAACAGCGCCTACGGCAACATGGCGATAGTGACCGCGCCGGACGGCACGGAGACCTGGTACTGCCATCTGAGCAGCACCAAGATCCGCTGGGGCAGCGTCAAGGCCGGTGAGGTCATCGCCTATTCCGGCAATTCCGGCAACTCCACCGGACCGCACCTGCACTTCGAGGTGCGCCCCGCGGGCGGCTCGGCGATCGACCCGCTGCCGTGGCTGCTCAAGCACGGCCTCGACCCGCGCTGAGCCCCCTCCCGCAAGACCCCGGACGCCGTGCGGCTCCCTCGCCGGAAGCCGCACCGGCATCCCGGCCCGCTAGAGCTTCTCCACCGGGGCGTAGCGCAGCAGCAGCACCTTCGGCCGCTCGTCGCCGAAGTCGATGGTGGCCTTGGCCTTCTCACCGCTGCCGTCGACCGAGACGACCGTGCCCAGCCCGAACGTGTCGTGGTTGACCCGGTCCCCCACCGTCAGCGCGATGACCGGCCGGTCCTGGGTGCGCCGGGTGGCGAAGCCGGACGGGCCGCCCTTGGACGAGGACCGCGACAGCATCGAGGCCGCCGCTGACACCGAGGCGGACGGTGCCGGGGAGGACCCCGTGCGCCGCCACTCGATGAGCGATTCCGGGATCTCCTCCAGGAAGCGCGAGGGCGGGTTGTACGACGGCTGGCCCCACGCGCTGCGCATGCTCGCCCGCGTCACGTACAGCCGCTGCCGCGCCCGCGTGATGCCGACGTAGGCGAGCCGGCGCTCCTCCTCCAGCTCCTTGGTCTGGCCGAGCGCGCGCATGTGCGGGAAGACCCCGTCCTCCATGCCGGTCAGGAAGACCACCGGGAACTCCAGGCCCTTGGCGGTGTGGAGGGTCATCAGCGTTATGACGCCGCCCCCCTCCTCGTCGTCCGGGATCTGGTCGGAGTCCGCGACGAGAGCGACGCGCTCCAGGAACTCGGCGAGCGTGCCGGGTTCCTCCTCGGTGCGCTCCTGCTCGAACTCCAGGGCCACCGCCGCGAGTTCCTGGAGGTTCTCGACGCGGGTCTCGTCCTGCGGGTCGGTGGATGCCTGGAGCTCGGCCAGGTAGCCCGTGCGCTCCAGCACCGCCTCCAGGACGGTGGCGGGGCCGGCGCCGGAGTCGACGACCGTGCGCAGCTCCTCCAGCAGCTCGTTGAAGCGCTTGACGGCGTTGACCGAGCGGGCGGCCATGCCGAAGGCCTCGTCGACCCGGCGCAGCGCCGCGGGGAAGGAGATCCGCTCGCGCGAGGCCAGGGCGTCGATCATCGCCTCGGCGCGCTCGCCGATGCCGCGCTTGGGGACGTTGAGGATGCGGCGCAGCGGGACGGTGTCCTCGGGGTTGGCGAGCACGCGCAGATAGGCCAGGACGTCCCGGACCTCCTTGCGCTCGTAGAAGCGGACTCCGCCGACGACCTTGTAGGGCAGGCCGACGCGGATGAAGACCTCTTCGAAGACACGGGACTGCGCGTTGGTGCGGTAGAAGACCGCGACCTCGCCGGGCCGCGCGTCGCCCGCGTCGGTGAGCCGGTCGATCTCGTCGGCGATGAACTGCGCCTCGTCGTGCTCCTGGTCGGCGACGTAGCCGGTGATGACCGGGCCCTGGCCGGCCTCCGTCCACAGGTTCTTGGGGCGGCGGGATGCGTTGCGCTCGATGACCGCGTTGGCGGCGGTCAGGATGTTCTGGGTGGAGCGGTAGTTCTGCTCCAGCAGGATCGTGCGCGCCTGGGGGTAGTCCTCCTCGAACTGGAGGATGTTGCGGATGGTGGCGCCGCGGAAGGCGTAGATGCTCTGGTCGGCGTCACCGACCACGCACAGCTCGGCCGGCCCCTCGCCGCCCTCCTCCGCCTCCCCGGTCCCGACCAGTTCGCGCACCAGGGTGTACTGGGCGTGGTTGGTGTCCTGGTACTCGTCGACCAAGACGTGGCGGAAGCGGCGCCGGTAGTGCTCGGCGACGTCCGGGAAGACCTGGAGCAGGTTGACCGTGGTCATGATGATGTCGTCGAAGTCGAGCGCGTTGGCCTCGCGCAGCCGCGACTGGTACATCGCGTAGGCCTCGGCGAGCTTCTTCTCGAAGGGGTTCTCCGCCTGGTCGGCGAAGGTCTCCTCGTCGATGAGCTCGTTCTTGAGGTTGGAGACCTTGGCACTGAAGGACTTCGGCGGGAACTGCTTGGGGTCCAGGTCCAGGTCGCGGCAGACCAGCGCCATCAGGCGCTTGGAGTCGGCCGCGTCGTAGATGGAGAAGCTGGAGGTGAAGCCGAGCTTCTTGGACTCCCGGCGCAGGATGCGGACGCAGGCGCTGTGGAAGGTGGAGACCCACATCACATTGGCGCGCGGACCGACGAGTTGCTCGACGCGCTCCTTCATCTCGCCGGCGGCCTTGTTGGTGAAGGTGATCGCCAGGATCTGGCCGGGGTGCACCTTGCGGGCGCCCAGCAGGTGGGCGATGCGGTGGGTGAGCACCCGGGTCTTGCCGGAGCCTGCGCCCGCGACGATGAGCAGCGGGGAGCCGGTGTGCTCGACGGCTGCGCGCTGCTGCTCGTTGAGTCCCTCCAGCAGTGCGGCGGGGTCGACGGCGGGGCGCGGCGCGCCGTCCCGGTAGTACGCGTCCCGGTCCGCGGGCGCGTCGAAGCGCCCCTCGAAGAGGTCGTGCGGAACCGCCTCGGCCTCCTCCTCGGGGGGCGGCGGCGGGTGCTCCTCCCTCGGTTCGAAGCCGGCCAGGAAGCTGTCGTCAAAGAGGCTGCTCATCGCCTCCCGAGTCTAGGCGGTGGGACCGACACCGGTGCGCCGCTTCCGGGAGCCCGCGGACGCGGGAGGGGTGGTGGCGCCTGCCGGGGGGCCGCCGCATTACCACCGGAGGGGCGGGCAACGGCCCGGATGCGTAAAGGTCACGAAATGATTGCGGACAATTCGAACACCAGCCTTCCCAGGAGCCACCCCAGTTGACTAGCGTGCCCCCTCAGGCGGTCCGCACCGAACGGCGGCGACCGAGCCGTCACGGCCGCCTCCGCTGAGTCCGGCGACCGCCGGAGCCGGGGACCCACCACTTTGGGGTGAATCGGTCCGTACGGGCGCACCGCGCGTGTGCCCGGACGACCGTAGGGCGGCCTTCCGAAGCCCGAACCCGACAGCTAACCCGGTAGGCGGTCCACGGAAGGAGCCGTCCGACTTGGCGACGCACCGCAAGCCGCGCCCCCGCATGCTCACCGTCCCCGGCCCGCGCACGGCCGTGGGGCTCACGACCGCCGCTCTGGCGACCGTCACCCTCCTCGGTGAGAGCGCCAGCGCGGCACCCGCCTCCCCCGACAAGCCCTCCATCACCGAGGTCAAGGCCAAGGTGGACGCCCTGTACCACCAGGCCGAGGCGGCCACGGAGCGCTACAACGGCGCCAAGGAGCAGACCGACAGGCAGCGGACGCAGGCCGACCGGCTGCTCGACCAGGTGGCCCGCAAGACGCAGACCCTCAACGACGCCCGCCGCACGATCGGCGAGTACGCCTCCGCCCAGTACCGCGGCGGCGGCCTGGACGGCACCACGACCTTCCTGCTCACCTCGGACCCGCAGCAGTTCCTGGACCAGGCGCACCTGATGGACCGCCTGTCCGAGCGCCAGGAGTACGCGATGGAGGCCTTCCGCACGCAGCAGGAGGCGACCACGCAGAAGCGCACGGAGGCCGTCCAGAGCCTGCAGAAGCTCACCGAGGCGCAGACGCGGCTGGCCACGGAGAAGAGGGCGGTCAAGGAGAAGCTGGCCGCCGCACAGCGACTGCTCAACACGCTGACCGCCCAGGAGAAGGCGCGGCTGGCCGCCCTGGAGAAGAAGCGCGAGCAGGAGGCCGCCGACAAGGCCCGTGCCATCGCCGCCAAGGAGGAGGCGGCGCGGAAGGCGGCCGGGGGCACCTCGGTCGCGGGGGGCGGTTCGACCACGACCTCGACGGCGTCGGGCAGCTACGCCGCCAAGGCCGAGAAGGCGATCGACTTCGCCCGCGCCCAGATCGGCAAGCCCTACGTGTACGGGGCCACCGGCCCCAACTCCTTCGACTGCTCCGGCCTGACCCAGGGCGCCTGGGCCGCCGCGGGCGTCTCCATCCCCCGCACCACCTACGACCAGGTCGACTTCGGCACCCGCGTCACCGCGGACCAGCTGCAACCCGGCGACCTTGTCTTCTTCTACTCGGACGTGACCCACGTCGGCCTCTACATCGGCGGCGGGCAGATGATCCACGCGCCCCACACGGGCACCGTGGTGAAGATCGCCCCGATCACCGAGATGCCGATCTACGGCTACGCCCGGATGGCCTGAGTCCCCCGCCTCCCCGCTGAGGGACTCAGGTCCAGAGCACCGCGATGAAGATGTTGGCGGTGGTCAGCGCACCCACGGTGCCGAAGGCCGCCGCCGACACCTTCTCGTCGTCGCGCTTGACGTAGACCAGGCCGAGGACGACCACCAGGAAGGCCAGCTTCACGCCGATCTTGAGTGTGTTCACCGGCTGGTCGTCGGCCTGGTCGAGGCCGACCAGCAGCGCCCCGGTGACCAGCATGGTGAGCGCCCCGTGCAGCATGCCCGGCACGAAGCGCGCCTCGCCGCGGCCCACCGCCTTCATCTGGGTGAGGAAGCCGCCGAGCAGGGCGGCGATGCCGATGATGTGCAGGCCGACGACGAGGTTGATGAGTACGTCCACGGCTCAGGACCCTAGCCACGCCCGTATCAGCACTCGGCACCGAGGTGGGCCTCTTCCGGTACATCGGTCACGGCCGGACCGCGAGTGACCAGGTCACCCGTCGAACAGCGGTCATCGGGGATCAGGTAGCGGCCGAATCGGACCAGTCCCGCACACTCCACCGCCCTCCGGCGACGCACAGGTTTAGCGTCCTGCCCCAGGTGGCCGATCCCCACTGCCGGCGGGACTCGTCGTCGGCATCGGCCACCCCCGCCGAAGGTCCGGCGGCGGCGCGGCTCCCCGTCCGTCCGCCGCCGGACCGCGGGCAGCAAGTCCGGCAGCTCGGAAGGAGTGACGGCGCGTGGCGTCGCACAGAAAGCCCAAGGAGCGCACCCTCACCGGCTCCACCGCGCGCACGGCCGCCACCCTCGCCATCGCGGGAGCGGCCTCGGTGACGATGTTCGGTGAGACCGGGCACGCCGAACCCCGGCTGACCGCCTCCGAGGCCAAGGCCCGCGTCGACCGGCTCTACCAGGAGGCCGAGGAGGCCACCGAGCGGTACAACGGGGCGAAGGAGAAGGCCGGCACGGTCCAGCACCGGATCGACGACCTGCAGGACGAACTCGCCCGCAGGACCGAGCGCCTCAACCGCACCCGCGACGGACTCGGGTCGATCGCCACCGCCCAGTACCGCAGCGGCGGTGTGGATCCCGCGATGCAGCTCGCCCTGGCCTCCTCGCCCGACCAGTACCTCGAACGGGCCGGGCTGCTGGACCGCATGAGCAGCCGTCAGAACGCCGCGCTGCACGCTCTCGGCTCCCAGCGGCGCGAGATCGAGCAGTTGCGCACGGAGGCCGGGACCGAGCTCGGCGAGCTGCGCCGGTCCCGCGCCGAACTGGCCCGCCACAAGCGCACGGTGCAGGAGCGCCTGGCCGCCGCGCAGCGCCTGCTGGACGGGCTCACGGCGGGCCAGCGCGCCGCCGTCCTGGCGGACGGCGGCCAGGGCGCGACCCGCTCCGGGTACCGGGCCGGCCGCGCGGTCGCCGCGGGCTCACGGTCGGCGCTGGCGCCCGCGGTGGCCCCCAACGCCCGCGCCGCGCGCGCCGTCTCCTTCGCGTACGACTCCCTCGGCCTGCCCTATGTCTGGGGCGCCACCGGCCCGTCGTCGTACGACTGCTCGGGCTTCACGCAGGCCGCCTGGCGGTCCGCCGGGGTGGAGCTGCCGCGCACGACGTACACCCAGATCAACGCCGGCAACCGGATCTCCCGCTCCGAACTGGAGCCCGGCGACCTGGTCTTCTTCTACTCGGGGATCAGCCACGTCGGGCTGTACATCGGCAACGGCATGATGATCCACGCCCCGCGCACCGGCGACGTGGTGAAGATCGCCCCCGTCGACCAGATGCCCTTCGCGGGAGCCACCCGGCCCGCGTGAGCCCTCGTCCGATCCCCGCCCGATCCCCGCCCGATCCCCGCGTGGTCCCCGCCGCTCAGACCAGCCGGCGCGCGGTGGCCCAGCGGGTGAGCTCGTGCCGGTTGGAGAGCTGGAGCTTGCGCAGCACCGCCGAGACGTGCGACTCGACCGTCTTGACGGAGATGTAGAGCTGCTTGGCCACTTCCTTGTAGGCGTAGCCGCGGGCGATCAGCCGCAGCACCTCGCGCTCGCGCTGGGTGAGCCGGTCCAGGTCCTCGTCGACCGGCGGGGCGTCGGTGGAGGCGAAGGCGTCCAGGACGAAGCCGGCCAGCCGGGGCGAGAAGACCGCGTCGCCGTCGGCCACCCGGAAGACCGAGTTGACCAGGTCGGGCCCGGTGATGGTCTTGGTGACATAGCCGCGGGCACCGCCGCGGATCACGCCGATGACGTCCTCGGCGGCGTCGGAGACCGACAGCGCCAGGAAGCGCACGGGGTGTTCGGGGTCCGCGCTCAGTCCCGCGCAGCGCTTGAGCACCTCGACCCCGCCGCCGCCCGGCAGGTGGACGTCGAGCAGCACCACGTCGGGCCGGGTCGCGGTGATGACCGCGACCGCCTGGTCGACGTCGGCGGCCTCGCCGACCACGTCCACGCCGGTCCGCTCGGTCTCGCCGATCTCGGCCTGGACCCCGGTGCGGAACATCCGGTGGTCGTCGACGAGGACGACCCTCACGCGCCGATCGTCGCTCATGACGGCCTCCCTGCTCCCGAGTCCTGCTGCCGCTCCATCTCCAGCTCCACTTCCGTCCCCCCGCCCGGCGCGGGGCGCAGCCGCGCCTCGCCGCCGTTGCGCCTCATCCTGCCGATGATGGACTCCCGTACGCCCATCCTGTCCGACGGTACGTCGTCCAGGTCGAAGCCGGGGCCGCGGTCGCGCACGGACACGAAGACCCTGTCCCCCTCGACCTCCGCGTACACCTGCACCGGCTCGTCGCCACCGTACTTGGCGGCGTTGACCATGGCCTCGCGGGCCGCCTGCATCTGCGCGACGAGCCGCTCGTCCAGCGGGCAGTCGCCGACGCACACCACCTCGACCTGGACGCCGTGCGCGTCCTCCACCTCCGCCGCGGCGCGGCGTACCGCGTCGGCCACGGTGGTCGGCTCGTCCTCCCGGCCGTTGCCCTCGGGACGGTAGAGCCAGGCGCGCAGCTCGCGTTCCTGCGCGCGGGCCAGCCGGGCCACCTCGCGCGGGTCGTCGGCGTGCCGCTGGATCAGGGTCAGGGTGTGCAGCACCGAGTCGTGGACGTGCGCGGCCACCTCGGCCCGCTCCTGGGCCCGGATGCGCGCGAGGCGCTCCGCCGACAGGTCCTGCGTCATGCGTACGAGGTAGGGGCCGGCGATGAGCGCGACACCGACGAGCACGGCGAGCGCGGCCTGCAGGATGGTGCCGAGGTGGCTGACCGAGCCCTGCACGACGAGGAAGCCGGTCACCCCGACGCCGACCAGGATCACCCCGGCCGCGCCGCGCGCGACGGGCAGCAGCCGCTTGCCGCGGCTGAGTTCGGCCCAGCGGGCACGGCGGGCGTTGTCCGCCTGCCGCCACACCAGCGCGACGCCGAGGCCGATCAGCAGCAGCGGCCAGACATAGGCGTTGGCGGCGCCGAGGTCGAGGTTGTCCAGCAGGATGCCCAGGCCCGCCGCGAGCGCGAGCAGCGCGACGATCTGGCCCCGGTCGGGCCGGCGCCCGGCGAGCCACGAGCGGGCGTCGCGCGGCTCCTTGGCCTCCACGACCCCGCCGACGCCGAGCGGCACGACGAACCAGAAGACCGCGTACAGCAGGATGCCCAGCCCCTGGATGGTGGCCAGCACGACGAAGACCACGCGCACCCACGCCACCGGCAGCCCGAGGTGCCCGGCCAGACCGCGGGCCACGCCGCCGATCATGCGGCCCTCGGAGCTGCGGTACAGCTTGCGGACCCGCGGCTCGGCCGGGTCCGGCGGGGCGAAGTACGACGCCCCGGTGGACGGGGGTGTCTGCGGGCCGGCGGGTGACATGCCCCGATGGTCACACGTTTCGCGGACGGTGGGTATCAGGGTTGGCCCCCATGCGCGGTCAGGGTCGTTCCGGATACCGGCGGGGCCCGCGGGCCGCCACCATGGAGCCATGACGGAGCAGTACACGCACGGCACGCCCGAGGCGGTCCCGCAGCGGCGCAGGCTCACCCGCAGCCGCGGGCGGAAGGTGATCGCGGGCGTCTGCGAGGGGGCGGGACGCTACTTCGACATCGACCCGGTGGTCTTCCGGATCGTGCTCGGCGTGCTCGCGCTCACCGGCGGCCTCGGGCTGGTGGCCTACGGCCTGGGCTGGCTGCTGATCCCGGCGGAGGGCGCCGGCGGGAACGGCGAACCGGCCGAGAGCGAGGCGCACCGGCTGCTGTCCGGCCGCGTGGAGGGCGCCGCCCTGACCGCCGTGCTGATGGCCCTGGTGGGCTGCGGGCTGTTCCTGTCGCTGCTCGGCAGCGGAGGCAACCTGGCGTTCTCCCTGGGGCTGGTGGCGGCGTTCGCCGGCGCCGTGTACTGGTCGCAGCACCGGCAGCGGACGGCCCAGGCCCCGGTGCCGGGCACCGCTCCGCCGCCGCCCACCCAGCCGCCGCCCGCCCCGGCCACACCGGCGTGGTGGAAGGACGGCCCGGTCGAGGACGCGGCGCCCGCCGCGGGCGGCGGGGGCTACCTGTGGGGGCCGGACGACGGGCCCGCCGACGACGAGCGCGACCGCCACGAGTGGCGGCGGCGCCGGCAGGCGGTCCGCCGCGAGGGGGCCTGGCTGGGGGTGCCGGTGTTCTTCCTGGCCGTGGCGGCGGCCACCGCCTGCGTCGCCGCGGCCTGGAACTCCCAGCCGCTCGGCACCGCCCTGCAGATCGGTTTCGCCGCCGCGCTGGCCGTCTTCGGCCTGGGCTTCGCGGTGAGCGGGTGGTGGGGGCGACTCGGCGGCGGCACGGTCTTCGCGGTCGTACTCACCGCGGCCCTGCTGGTCGGCTCGTCGGTGCTGCCGAAGTCCGTCGGCCACGAGTGGCAGCACCGCACCTGGAC
Source organism: Streptomyces sp. NPDC088354 (assembly GCF_044753585.1). Classification (NCBI taxonomy): domain Bacteria; kingdom Bacillati; phylum Actinomycetota; class Actinomycetes; order Kitasatosporales; family Streptomycetaceae; genus Streptomyces; species Streptomyces sp. NPDC088354. Next base: position 114,957 of record NZ_JBIVNJ010000021.1, read on the forward strand.
GCCCGCCACGGTCGCCTCCGTACAGGGCTCCTACGAACTGGGCACCGGTCAGGCGACGTTGGACCTGTCCGGCCTCGAACCCGGAGGGCGCACCGTCGCGACCCGCGCCCAAGTCGGCGCGGGACAGATCGTGGTCAAGGTCCCGGCGGACGTCACCTTGGAACTGCACGTGAGTGTGGGCCTCGGCGACGTGCAACTGCCGGGCGACGGGGAGGAGGACGTCGACGTGCAGCCCGGGGTGGACAAGACGGTCAGGCTGGAGCCGGCGGACGGGAAGAAGTCCACCGGGACGCTGAAACTGGAGGTCGAGATGGGTGTCGGTCAGGTACAGGTGACCCGGTGAACCGGCACCGCTTCCGTCCCTCGGCCCTGTTCACCGCGCTGGTGCTGCTGGCCCTGGCCACGGTGTTCCTGCTGGACGCCGCCGGCACGCTCGTCCTGCCGCCACGGGTCGCCGTCCCCGTCACCTCCGCCGGCCTCGGGCTGGCGGCGCTCGGTGCGTTCATCGCCCGTTCGGCCCGTGCGCGCCGCGGCGGTCCGCCCCCGGAGCTCCCGGGCCGCCGGGTCAGCCACCACCACCGCGTCCGCCGGTAGACGGGCGCAGGGGCCGGCGAGGGGCGGCGCGCCCCTCGCCGGCCCCTGCGCACCGGCCCGTACGGGTCAGCCGTAGAGCCGGCGCCCGCCGCGTCCCCTGCGGCGGGCGATGGCCGCGTCCACCGACAACTGCGGTGCCCCGGCGAGTACCAGGGGGAGCCACGCCATCAGGTAGATCAGGTCGTTGCCGTAGTAGTAGGGCTGGGTGGCCCAGCTGACCGTGAGCCACAGGCTCAGCGAGATGAGGGCGCCGCCGAGGGCGGCGATGCGGCTCAGCAGTCCGATCAGGATGCCGATGCCCGCCGCGATCTCGCCGAAGGCGATGGCGTAGCCGAAGCCGTGCGGGCTCTTCAGGGCCAGGTCGATCATCGCGGGGACGGCGGCGCTGCCGCGCACCCCGTTGAGGGTGCCGACCAGGGAGCCCGGCGCGGAGTCGGTGAAGAAGGTGTCCGACAGCAGTTTGTCGAAGCCGGCGTAGACGAAGGTCACGCCGAGGAAGATGCGCAGGGGCAGCAGCGCGTAGCGCCGGGCGGTGTCCCGCCACGGTCCCTGTGAGGGATCCGTCCCCGAGTCTCGTGTTCCGCCCATGCCCGCTGTACCCGTCACACTCATGACGTCCGCCCTCTCACATCCACGCCCGGTCCGCTGCCCCCTCCCGGACGGTTCTCCGGGAGCGCCATAGGCGGATACGTACGCCAACCGTCAAGCGTTCAATCAAAAAGCTCGGGATCCTGGCGGACTATCCGCTCATATGTCGGCTGATAGTTGATCCAGGCGACCAGATCGTGTCCCAGTTGCTCACGGGTGGCCACCGCGTCGTCGTGGCCGATCAGCACCGGCGTGCCCGCCGCCTTGGCGCTGAGCTGCACCTCGCAGGCCTTCTCCATGGTCATGAACCACCACGCCGCCGCGTCCACCGTCTCCCCCACCGTCAGCAGCCCGTGGTTGCGGAGGATCACGCCCTTGTGGCCGCCGAGCACCACGGCGACGCGCCGTGCCTCGGCGTCGTCGACCACCACGCCGGTGTAGGAGTCGTACACCGCGTGGTCCTCGTAGAAGGCGCACGCCTCCTGGCTGATCGGCTCCAGCCGCTCGCCGAGCGCCGCCAGCGCCCGGCCGTACGTGGAGTGGCTGTGGACGACGGCCACCGCGTCGGGGCGGGCCAGGTGCACATGGGCGTGGATGGTGAACGCGGCCTGGTTGACGTGGTGGCGGCCCTCGACCACCGCACCCTGCTGGTTGACCAGGATCAACTCGCCGACGGCGACGTGCGCGAAGGGCACCCCGAAGGGGTTGACCCAGAAGTGGTCGGCCAACTCCGGGTCGCGGACCGTGATGTGGCCCGACACGCCCTCCTCGAACCCCATCCGGCCGAACGCCCGCAACGCCGCCGCCAGTCGCTCCTTGCGGTGCCGCCGCTCCTCGGCCGGGTCCTCGAACGTCGGCGGCAGGGCGAAATGCAACTGATCGGGCGGTACGGGCTGCGGCGCGGTGTCGGTCATGGCGCGGAAGTTACCCCGAGGTACCGCAGATGGACAGGGGCGATACCAGGTTTCCCCGGTATCGCCCCAAGCCTGCCCCACGTGAGGGGGCTACTCCCACTCGATGGTGCCCGGGGGCTTGCTGGTGACGTCCAGCACGACCCGGTTGACGTCCGCGACCTCGTTGGTGATGCGGGTGGAGATGCGGGCCAGCACCTCGTAGGGCAGCCGCGACCAGTCGGCGGTCATGGCGTCCTCGCTGGAGACCGGGCGCAGCACGATCGGGTGACCGTAGGTGCGGCCGTCGCCCTGGACGCCGACGGAGCGGACGTCGGCGAGGAGGACCACCGGGCACTGCCAGATGTCGCGGTCCAGACCGGCCGCGGTGAGCTCCTCGCGGGCGATGGCGTCGGCGTCGCGCAGCAGGTCCAGCCGCTCCTTGGTGACCTCGCCGACGATGCGGATGCCCAGGCCCGGGCCCGGGAAGGGCTGGCGCTGGACGATCTCCTCGGGCAGGCCGAGTTCCTGGCCGACCATGCGGACCTCGTCCTTGAACAGCTTGCGCAGCGGCTCGACGAGCTGGAACTGCAGGTCCTCGGGGAGGCCGCCCACGTTGTGGTGGGACTTGATGTTGGCGGTGCCGGTGCCGCCGCCGGACTCCACGACGTCCGGGTAGAGCGTGCCCTGGACCAGGAACTCCACCGACTCGCCGTGCGCGCCGGCCTCGGCGACGATCTCGCTCGCGGCCTGCTCGAAGACCCGGATGAACTCCCGGCCGATGATCTTGCGCTTCTCCTCGGGGTCGGAGACCCCGGCGAGCGCGGTCAGGAAGCGCTCCTCGGCGTCGACGACCTTCAGTTGCACGCCGGTAGCCGCGACGAAGTCCTTCTCGACCTGCTCGGACTCGCCCTTGCGCATCAGGCCGTGGTCCACGTAGACGCAGGTCAGCTTCTCCCCGATGGCCTTGTTGACCAGGGCCGCGGCGACCGCGGAGTCCACGCCGCCGGACAGGCCGCAGATCGCGCGCTTGTCGCCGACCTGGGCGCGGATCGCGGCGACCTGCTCCTCCACCACGTTGTGCGTGGTCCAGTTCGGCGCGATGCCCGCGCCCCGGTACAGGAAGTGCTCCAGCACCTGCTGGCCGTGCTCGGAGTGCAGCACCTCGGGGTGGTACTGGACGCCGTAGAGCTTCTTCTCGTCGTTCTCGAAGGCGGCGACGGGCACGAGGTCGGTGGTCGCGGTGACCGCGAAGCCCTCGGGGGCGGCGGAGCAGGTGTCACCGTGCGACATCCACACCGAGTGCTCGGCCGGGGTGCCCTCGAAGAGCGTCGAACCGGTCTTGCCGACGTGCAGCGGCGTGCGGCCGTACTCACGGGCGCCGGTGTTGTCGACGGTGCCGCCGAGGGTGATCGCCATCAGCTGGAAGCCGTAGCACATGCCGAAGACCGGCACGCCGGCCTCGAAGAGGGCGCGGTCCAGCCGCGGGGCGTGCTCCGCGTAGACCGAGGACGGTCCGCCGGACAGGATGATCGCGGCCGGCCGCTTGGCCAGCATCTCCTGGACCGGCATGGTGCTCGGCACGATCTCGCTGTAGACCCGGGCCTCACGGACACGGCGGGCGATGAGCTGGGCGTACTGCGCCCCGAAGTCGACGACGAGAACGGTGTCGGGGGCGGCTGGGGTCGCTGATGCCACGGTGGGCCTTCCGGCGGGTCGAACGTGGGGTCCCTGTCGATTCTACCGGGGCCCGCGGCTTTACTTCCCCGCCCCGAGGGGTCACACTGTCCGCCATGTTCAGCAGCACGCACTTCGCGTTTACCTATGGCACCGGCTGGTCCGGCTGCCATGGTCGTGCTGTCTGATCGCGGAAACGCATTTCAGACGTCACCAGGCGCCCCGGGCCACACGGCCCGGGGCGCCTGGCGTTTGCCTCCCCGGGCAGGTCAGGGGCCGTACCCCCCGAGGAGAGACCCATGAGCAGCACGGCAGCACCCACCGGGCAGGAACGGCCGGAGCAGGAGCGACCCGCGAAGGAGCACACCGCCGAGACCGTGATCGCCGGCGCCCGCCAGCGCATCGACGACCTCGACGCCCGGATCATCGCGCTGATCCGGGAACGGATGACGGTCTCGGCCGGCATCCAGCGGGCCCGGATCGCCTCCGGCGGCCGCCGGGTGCACCTGGCCCGCGAGATGGAGGTCCTCGGCCGCTTCCGCGGTGAGCTGGGCAGGCCCGGCACCGCGCTGGCGATGACCCTGCTGGAGCTGTGCCGCGGCCGCGTCTGAGCCGGGCGTGCGCCGGGGGCGGTGGCCGCCCCCGGGACGGGCCGTGTGACCCGTTCGGGGGGCATCACCCGTACGGCACGTGACCGCCTCCGGGTGCCTTCGTTGAATCCGGTGTCCGTGCCAGCCAGGCGCGGTCACCCTGGGCCAGGGGTAGCGGGACAGCAGGAACAACAAGACGTCGAAAAGCAGGACACCACGCGTGGACACCGCTCAGACGCAGCTGGGCGGGGTGGCATCGGAACGATGAGGCGCGCCCGCGCCTAGTGGAAGCACCGCGGGCCCGCCGTGGGACCTCGTTCCGGTGGATGTGACCGGACAGCAGGGGACAGCAGCCCGGTCACGACTCAAAAGTGGCGGTCGGCCCCGGGGACGCCGGGGGCCGGCCGCTCTGCGAGGAACACACTACTCATTTCGCCGCACTTGGGCAGACATCCGGCCCACGATCGAGTGAGTCGCCCTCCGCCGGCCGCCGTCCCGCGACGACGGCCGTCCGTCACGGCTTGGGGGGCACCGGCGGGACCGGGAGCAGCGGCAGGCGCAGGGCGCCGAAGGCGTCCTGCGGGACGACCGGCTGCTTCGGCTCGACCGGCGTGACCCGGCGGTAGGCCTCGCCCTGGGCCGGACGGGGGTCCGCCTCGCCCTTGTTGGGCCACAGCGCCATCGCCCGTTCCGCCTGCGCGGTGATGGTCAGCGACGGGTTGACGCCGAGGTTGGCCGACACGGCCGCGCCGTCCACGACATGGATGCCCGGGTGCCCGAACAGCCGGTGGTACGGGTCGATGACGCCGTGCTCCGCGTCCTCGCCGATCGCGCAGCCGCCCAGGAAGTGCGCCGTGAGCGGGGTGCCCATCAACTCGCCGACGTTGCTGCCCGCGAAGCCGTTGATCTCCTCGGCCAGCAGCCGGGCCGCCTCCGCGCCCTCGGGGATGAAGTCCGGGTTGGGCGCGCCGTGCCCCTGGCGGGCGGTGAGCAGGCCCTTCCCCAGGCCCTTGGGCTTGCGGTAGGTGGTCAGCGAGTTGTCCAGGGACTGCATGACCAGGCCGATGATGGTGCGCTCGGACCAGCGGCGGTTGGACAGCGAGCGCATCAGCAGCACCGGGTGGCGGGCGCAGTGCGCCAGGTAGGCCAGGCCGCGCGGCAGTCTCGTGCCGTGCGGGACCTGCAGGATGGACAGGCCGCCCATCGAGTTGGAGCCCTTGCCGTAGCGGACCGGCTCGATGTGGGTGTGGTCGTCGGGGTGGATCGAGGACGTGATGGCCACGCCCCGCGTGAAGTCCACCCGCTGCTCACCCGTACGCCTGCGGTAGCGGCGGCTGTCGGTCTGCGCGCCCACCAGGGCCTCGGAGTTGGTGCGGGTCAGCTCGCCGAGCCGGGCCGAGACACCGGGCAGCCGGCCCGCGTCGCGCATGCGGTGCAGCAGCGTCTGCGTACCGTAGGTGCCGGCCGCGACGACCACGTACCGGGCGCGCAGGACGCGGGGGGCGGCCTTGCGGCGGTCGGTGGGCACGACGGAGACGTCGTAGCCGCCCTGGGGGTTCTCCGCCAGCGCGGTGACCGTGGTCATCGGGTGGATCACCGCGCCCGCCTTCTCGGCGAGGTGCAGGTAGTTCTCGTTGAGGGTGTTCTTGGCGCCGTGCCGGCAGCCGGTCATGCACTCCCCGCACTCGGTGCAGGCCCGCCGGGACGGCCCCTCGCCGCCGAAGTACGGGTCGGGGACCTCGCCGCCGGGCGCGGCCTTGGCGTCCCCCCCGGCGTCCTGGCCGTCGCCGAAGAACACGCCCACCGGGGCCATGTGGAAGGAGTCGCCGACGCCCATCTTCTCGGCGGCCGCCTTGAGGTGGACGTCGGAGGGGGTCATGGTCGGGTTGAGGCGCACGCCCAGCATCCGCTTGGCCTGGTCGTAGTAGGGCGCGAGCTCCTCCCGCCAGTCGGTGATGTGACCCCACTGGCGGTCCTCGAAGAACGCCTTCGGCGGCACGTAGAGGGTGTTGGCGTAGTTGAGCGAGCCGCCGCCGACCCCGGCGCCCGCCAGGATCATGACGTTGTCGAGCAGGTGGATGCGCTGGATCCCGTACAGCCCGAAGGCCGGGGCCCACAGGTAGTCCTTGAGGTGCCAGGAGTTCTTCGGCAGGGACTCGCGGGTCCAGCGGCGGCCCGCCTCCAGGACGCCGACCTTCCAGCCCTTCTCGGTCAGGCGCAGCGCGGAGACGGCGCCGCCGAAGCCGGACCCGACCACGATCACGTCGTAGTCCACGTCCACGTCCACGTCCAGGTCCGCGTCCACGTCCTGCTGCTGGTCCTGGTGCTGGTCCTGGACCTGGCCGTCGTCGTCCTGTCCGTCGTCCCGGGTCCGTCCCATCGGCTCGTCCCCCATCAGCGGAGCCTCAGTGCCTTCATCACGCGCAGGCTGCGGCTCATGAAGGCCGCGTACGCCGCGTCGTCCATGCCCAGCGACGGGGCCATCGGCAGCAGCCGCTGCGTGGCCACGGTCTGCGCCTCGGTGTACTTCAGGATGCCCTCGGAGCCGTGCCGGCGGCCGAGGCCGGAGTCCTTCATGCCGCCCATCGGGGAGCGGACGCTGCCGTAGGCGGACGAGTAGCCCTCGTTGACGTTGACGGTGCCGCTGCGCAGACGGGCGGCGACGCGGGTGCCGCGGCGGGCGTCCTTGGTCCACACGCTGGAGTTGAGGCCGTACGGCGTGGCATTGGCGCGCTCGACGGCCTCGTCCTCGTCGGTGAAGCGGTAGACGGAGACGACCGGGCCGAAGGTCTCCTCGGTGCAGACCGCCATCGGGGCCTCCACACCGTCCAGGACCGTCGGCTCGAAGAAGAACGGGCCGACGTCGGGACGCGGCCGGCCGCCGGCGAGGACGGTCGCGCCCTTGGCGACGGCCTCCTCCACGTGCCGGGTGACGGTCTCCAGCTGGCGCTCGCCGGCCAGCGAGCCCATCCCGGCGCCGTAGGCGAGGGCGGTGCCGAGCTTGAGGGCCCTGGTACGGGCGGTGAAGCGCTCCAGGAAGGCGTCGGCCACCGACGCGTGGACGAAGAGCCGCTCGATGGAGATGCACAGCTGCCCGGCGGAGGAGAAGCAGGCGCGGACCGCACCCTCGGCGGCCTTGTCCAGGTCGGCGTCCTCCAGCACCAACAGGGCGTTCTTGCCGCCCAGTTCGAGGGAGACGCCGACCAGGCGGGCGGCGGCGCGGGTCGCCACGTCGCGGCCGGTGCGGGTCGAGCCGGTGAACGACACGTAGTCGGCGTGCTCGACCACGGCGGGGCCGACGACCGGGCCCTCGCCGATCACGATCTGCCAGACGTCGGCCGGCAGCCCGGCCTCGATCAGCTGCTCGCGCGCCCACAGGGCGGTCAGCGCCGTCTCGGTGTCGGGCTTCATGACCACGGCGTTGCCCGCGACGAAGGCGGGCAGCGCGTCGCCGATGGACAGCTCCAAGGGGTAGTTCCAGGGGGCGATCTGCCCGATCACACCGCGCGGGTGGCGCAGTTCGACGACCTTGGTCAGCACCGGGATCGCGCCCGTGTGCCGCTTGGGCCGCAGGTACGACGGGGCCTTCAGCCCGTAGTGGCGGGCGGCGACGGCGACGGCCTGCACCTCCTCGTGCGCGTGCAGCCGGGTCTTCCCGGTCTCCAGCTGGATGAGGTCCAGCACCTCGGCCTGCCGGCGCAGGACCAGGTCGTGGAACCGCAGCAGCACCGCGGCGCGCTTGCGGACCGGGGTGGCCGCCCACGCCCGCTGCGCCTCCCGGGCCCGTTCGTACGCCGCCGCCACGTCCTCCGGCGTCGACTCGGGCAGCTCCGCCAGCGTCTCGCCGGTCATCGGCGTGTGGTTCGCGGTGCGGCCGCTGCCGCCCACGCCCCGGGTGAGCCGTGCGACCAGTTCGGGGGTCACCACGTCGGCGGCCGTCCTGCTGCCGGCGGGGGCGACCGGGTTGCCGTCGCCGGCCTGACCGGCGGGACCACTTGGGGGGAAGTCCGTCATGGCGGGAGAGTACGGCGGGACGACACCGCGTGCATACCCGTCAGTAGCTACTTTTCACAAGGACGCCAGCAAAAGCTGGCAAGAACGCCGCAAGCCCGTCCCGGCCCCGGTCCGGGACGCGGACCGCGGCACGCGCGCCGGGCCGCCGCCCCGGGCCGGCGGCGGCACGCACCGCGTCGCCGGAGGAGGCACGCCGTGGTCAGGACCGCGGTTCGGTCCGCCAGGTCTGGAGCGCGACCTGGAACCGGGCGAGGGACGCGGGCCAGTCGGCGGCCGGGGCGCCCATGTACACCGCGTACTCGGTGCCGTCCGGGGCGCGGTACGCCTGGTCGACGGCGCGGCGCGGCCCGGGGTTCTCCTTCTCGGCGGTCCAGGTGAACTCCCACAGCGCGCCGTCGCCCCCGCGGAAGGTGTTCTGGTGCAGCCGCACGCGGGTGTAGCGGGGCAGCGCGCGGACGTCCTTCTCCAGTGCGAGCAGATGCATGTACGGATTGGGGTCCGCCGGGCGGCTCTCGATCCCGACGCGCAGCCGGTGCGCGCCGTTGTCGGGCGTGTAGTCGATCTGGTCGCCGTCCAACTGCCGCTTCCAGCCGCGCGGTACGGCCACGCTGAACCCGGCCGGGTCCGTGACGCGCACGTACCCGGCGGGCACCCCGCCGGTCGCACCGGCGGCCGTGTCGCCGCCCCGGTCGTGCAGGACGGCCACGACGACGGCCGCGAGCAGCGCGACCGCGACCGGGACCGCGACCGCCGCGAGGACCCCGCGCCGTCCGCGCGGGCCGCCGTGGTGCGCCCTGCCCGCGGCGACCACCGCCAGCGTGGTCGCGAGTTCCCCCGCGGGCGTCCGGGCGGCCGGCTCCTTCCGCAGCAGGCCCGTGATCACCGGCCGCAGCGGTCCCGCGGTGCGGGGCTCGGGCGGCTCCTCGTACACCACCGCCTGCAGCGTGCCGATCGGCGAGGTGCGGCGGAACGGGGAGCGGCCCTCGACCGCGGCGTAGAGCGTCGCGCCCAGCGACCACAGGTCGGACTCGGGGCCGGGCCGGCCGCCGCGGGCCCGTTCGGGGGCCAGGTAGTCGACGGACCCGACGAGTTCGCCGGTGCGTGTGATGGCCGCGTCGCCCTCGACGACGGCGATGCCGAAGTCCGACAGCAGCACCCGGCCGTCGCGGGCGAGCAGCACATTGGCCGGTTTGACGTCACGGTGCAGGACGCCCGCGGCGTGCGCGGCACGCAGCGCGTCGAGGACGGCGGCGCCGACCCGGGCGGCCTCGCGCGGGGGCAGCGGGCCGTCCTTGCGGACCGCCTCCTCCAGGGAGCGGCCGTCCACGAGCTCCATGACGATCCACGGGCGGCCGTCCTGCTCGACCACGTCGTGGACGGTGACCACGCCCGGGTGGTTGATCCGGGCCGCCGCGCGGGCCTCCTGCTGCATGCGGGTCTGCAGCAGGACCCGGTCCTCCTCGGCCAGATGGGCGCCGAGGGTCAGCTCCTTGATCGCGACGGTACGGCGCAGCACGACGTCCTGCGCCTCCCACACGCGGCCCATTCCGCCGCTGCCGATCAGGTCGCCCAGCCGGTACCGTCCGGCCACCACGCTGCCGCTGCCGCTCGCGCTTCCGATCATTCCGCTGCCCCCACGGGCTGTTCGACGCCGCGACCGTCCGGTCCGGTTCCGGTCCGGTTCCGCGCGCGGGACCGGGGCGGGACGGGTCAGGTGCCGTAGGTCTCGGCCGCCTTCTCGAAGTACCGCTTGACGTCCGAGCGGCGGTTGTCCGGCCCGACGACCAGCACGATGTGGTACTTGCCGTCCCTGACCATCACCAGGTTGCGCGCGAAGAGCTGCTGCCCGGAGGCGTCGCTCCAGCTGAACTCCCCCTCCGCCGCGGGGACGCCGCCCATGTCGAGGCGGCGCAGCCCGGAGGCCGACGACCAGCTCGAGGCGCGGAAGCCCGCCAGCTCCGGCTCGTCGTTCTGGTACGCCATGGGATCGCCGCCGCCTGCGGCGACCGCGTCGCGGCCGGGGACGACGAGCAGCTGGTAGTCCCCGCCGGTGTAGCGGACCTGGCCGTCACCGTTCCTGCCGCTGCGATGCCAGCCGTTGGGCACGGCCAGGTGGAAGCCCGCCGGGTCCGTGCGCAGCTGGAAGTCGCCGCCCAGACCGGTGGTCACCGTGTTGCCGGGGGGCGTGGACCGGGTGGGCGGCGCGCTGCTCGCCGGCGCCTTGCTCCCCGGCGTCCCCGACGGCGAGGTCCCGGAGGACGGGGCGGACGGGGCATGCGAGCCCTGCGGCTTGTCGTCGCCACCGGGCACCTGCGCGGGCAGGGTGCGGGAGGAGCCCGCGCCGCCCTCGTCGGCCGTGCCGGCGCGCGGCAGGAAGACCACGGCGTAGACCACGGCCGCGGCCAGCAGCGCCAGGACCAGGGCGACGAGCATCAACCCGAGCGTGCGCGGCCCCCGCGCACTCCGCTTGCGTTCCCTGGACCGCTTGTGGCGGCCGTGGGCCAGGGGCACCGGCACCGGATCGGCGGCGGCCTTGCGGCGGCGTACGAGCTCGCCCCGGCGCCGCACGATGGGCAGCTTGTGCGGGTCGTCGGCGGGCACCGGCACGGTGCGCAGCCCGAGATCGGGCTCGGGGGCGGAGCGCACGAGGGAGCGCAGCCAGCCGCGCAGTTCCTCCACGTCCGGCCGCTCCTCGGGGTCCTGCCGCAGCAGGGACTCCACGACGGGCCGCAGCGGACCGCACTCCTCGGCGAACGCGGGGGGCTCGGCGACGACGAGCTGGACCAGCTCGTTCGTGGACTCCTCCGGGAACGGCGGGTGGCCCTGCACACTGCGGAAGAGCAGCGAGCCCAGCGCCCACAGGTCGGCGGCGGGTCCGACCGGCGGCGCCAGCTGCCAGTTCTCGTGGACCTCGGTGGCCTGCTCCGGGGCCCAGCGTTCGGTGACCGGGCCGACCACGGTGAGCCGGGCCTGCCGGGCGCGCTCGAGTTCCAGCACCGAGTGCGGGCCCTCCCAGCTGCCGCCGCCCGCCTCCTCCTCGCCGCCGCCCGTGAGCGCGGGCACCGGCAGCGTGTTGTAGCCGCACAGCGCCTCCTGGGCTGCGCCGACCGCGAGGCCGGACAGCATGGCGCGGCCGTCGTCGCAGACCAGCACGGTGCCGGCGGTGACATTGCGGTGGGTCCAGCCGTGGGCGTGCAGCACGCGCAGCGCGGTCAGCACGTCGTTGCCGACCTCGGCGGCGCGGTACGGGCTCAGCTTCTTGTCGGCCAGGAGCGCGGCGAGCGGGCGGGCGGAGACCAGCTCGCTCACTATCCAGACGCTGCCGTCCTCGACGAAGATGTCGAAGACCTGCACCAGCCGGGGGTGGTCGGGTATCGCGGCCGCCGCACGGGCGGCCTCCAGCGCCCGCCGCGCGGTGTCCCCGCCGTCACCGCGGTACGGCTCCGGCTCGGCACCGACGACCTCCGGCAGCAGCACCTGGCGTATCAGCACCTCCTGGCCGCTGTAGGTGTCGAAGGCCCGGGTCTCCACCAGTTCGTACTCGTCGGCGGGCGGCCGCGGCAGGCGGTAGCGGTCGGCCAGGACCCGTCCCGCGTAGTCGTCCACGACGCCTCCCCAAAGCGTCAGATCCGATCCGATCTGGATGCGGACAGTCCGCAATGATTCACGATACGTGCTCGAGCGGTGTCACTTGGCCGGTTTGAAGGTCTTGTACAGAGCGGCCAGCATCGCCTGGGTCTTCGCGCTGTTCCACTCGGCGTCCGGGGCCGTGAAGAGGATGGCGTACCCGTGCGTGTCGTCGGTGACGAACCCGCGGTTGACCGCCCGCATCCTGGTGCCGTGGGAGGTGAAGGTGAACGTCCAGTCGGCGACGGTGCGGTAACCGCGCCAGGAGACCGGGTCGATGGAGACCCGCTGATAGCCGGGGAAGCTGCTCCGGCTGCTCGGCTCCTGCTTCCGCCAGGCCTCGGCGGCGTCCTTGCCGGGGGTGGGCGTCCAGTCGATCTGGACGCGCGGGCTGTGGTTCGCGTTGAATATCCGGCCGCTGCCGTAGCCGTTGCCCCTGCTGTTCGCCTCCCAGCCGGCGGGCAGCGCGATCGAGAACCCGCCCTCACCGGAGGTGTAGGTCTTCCAGCCCGACGGCACCGAGCCGGCGGAGTCGTCGGAGCCCTTGCCGGAACCCGAGTCGCCGCCGGACGAGGGCGCGGCGGTGGAGCCGGAGCCGCCGGTCCCCTTGCCCGGGCCGGAGTTGTCGTCGTCCTTGTTCTTGCCCGTGTCGTCACCGGACGTGTCGTCGTCCTTGACACCGCCGTTGTCACCGGACTTGGTGCTCGCCGAGGCCGAGGGACCGGGGGACGCCCCGGAACCCGTGCCCTCGTCGCCGCCGGCCGCCAGGACGCCGATGATCGTGCCAAGCACGGCGAGCACGACCACGCCCGCCACGACCAGCAGGATCCGGCGACGCCGCTCGTCCTGCAGGAAGGGCGGCGGGGTGAAGGGCGCCGAGGCGACCGCCGCCGGGGCCGGGGCGGCGGCCGGAGCCGGCACCGGCTCCGGCTTGGTCTTCGCCGCGCGCAGCGCGGCCTGGTCGGCGGCGGCCTCGCGGGTCGCGGGCGGCGCGTCGGTGGGCGTCGGCTGCGGGTCGGTGGGCAGCGGTATGGCGCGGGTGACGTCGGGGGCCGGTGCGTCGGGGACGACCGGGGCGTTGACGACCTCGGTCAGCATCGGCCGCACGGCCGCGTCGTCGAGGCGCTCCTCGGGGTCCTTGGCGAGCAGCCCCTGGATCGCGCCGGCCAGCGGGCCCGCGTTCCTGGGGGTCTTGAGCTGCTCGGTCATCACGGCGGTCAGGGTCGCGATGGCGGAGCCCTTGTCGTACGGCGGCCTGCCCTCCACGCACGCGTACAGCAGCGCGCCCAGCGACCACAGGTCGGCGGGCGGACCGGGCTTCTGGCCGCGGGCCCGCTCGGGCGAGATGTAGGAGGGGGCCCCGACGAGCATGCCGGTGGAGGTGACCGACGGGTCGCCGTCGATCTGGGCGATGCCGAAGTCGCTCAGCACGACCCGGCCGTCCTGGGCGAGCAGCACGTTGGACGGCTTGACGTCGCGGTGGAGGATGCCCTCCTTGTGCGCGGCGCGCAGCACGTCAAGGACGGTCAGGCCGACCTCGGCGGCGCGCTTGGGCGTCAGCGGGCCGTCCTCGCGGATCGCGTCGGACAGCGAGCGGCCCTCGACCAGCTCCATCACGATCCAGGGGCGCTCGTCCTCCTCGACGACGTCGAAGACGGTGATCGCCCCGGTGTTGCGGATGCGGGCGGTCGCCTTGGCCTCCCGCAGGGTGCGAGTGATCAGGCGGCGCTTCTCGTCCTCGTCGACATTGCCCGGAAAGCGGAGCTCCTTGACGGCGACGGTACGGCCCAGGGTCTCGTCGACAGCCCGCCAGACCGTGCCCATGCCGCCCTTGCCGAGCACGGCACCCAGCCGGTAGCGCCCGGCGAGGAGACGGTGGTCGGTGTCGGTGTCATGCGCCTGACCCATGAATTCCCTCTGCAGTCGCTGAAGATGAAGCTCCCTCATCGCCTGATGTCGGCGACCGCGGGATGGAGACCTCCATCATCCCTGACAATGCCCCGTGGTCCCACCCCGGCCTGACCCTGTGCTAGTCCTGCAGTACGAGACCGGCCACGGCGTTCTCGAACACCCGCCGGTCAGAGGCCCATTGTGCTGCCGGGGCGGAGAGGTAGACGGCGAACTCCCGCTGTCCGGGATCGCCGAATCCGAGGTCGATCGCGCGGAACGTGCGCGCCTTGCCCTCGAAGGTGAACTCCCATATGGCGGCGGGCCGTCCGCGCCATTGCGTGCTCTGCATGCGCAGCTGCTCGTAGCCGTCCAGTTTCGGGATCGTCTGCGCCTCTTCGTCCTTGAAGTGCTGCAGGGGGCTCGGCCCCGCGAAGTCCAGCGTGCCGATGCGCAGTCCGACCAGCCCCGTCGGGTCGACGTAGATCATCTGCTGGCCGTCGTCGCTGGCCTGGCGCGTCCACCCGTCGGGAATGGGCACGGAGAAGCCGCGGTCCGGCTCTTCGGCCAGGTGGTAGCCGTCCGGGACGGGGGACGGGCTGTACGAGGGCGACGGCGAGGCGGGCGCGGAGGTGGACGGCGTGCTCGGCGGCGCCGACGGGGACGTCGGCGCGGGCGAGCCCGCGGTGGCACGGTCCGCGCCGCCGAAGTGCCGGCCCGCGTACACGCCGCCCGCGGTGAGGGCCGCCACCAGGACACCCGCGGTGATCCACAGGGGGGCGCGCCGGCGGCGGACGGGCGGCGGCGTCGGGGCAGGGGCCGGTGCTGGGGCGGGGGCGGGGGCGGGGGCGGGGGCCTGCGGCTGGTACGGCGACATCGTGGCGGCGGTGACGGGCGCGGTCACGCCACCGGCCGGGGGGCGGACGACCGTGGTCGGCCCGGTCAGCGGCTGCGGGAGTCCCAGGGCTTCGCGGGGCACACCGGCCGTGGCCGACTCGGCGGCCACCGCCCGCAGCATCCGCTCCGCCTCCACCGCCGACAACCGCCGCCCCGGCTCACGCACCAGCAACCCCGC
>NZ_JBIVNJ010000022.1:0-125337 GCF_044753585.1 Streptomyces sp. NPDC088354
GCCGCGGGAGCGGGCACGATCGCCCCCGTCACGGTGGAGTTCTCGTACGACGACGGCCGCACGTGGCGGAAGGCGACCTGCGGTCACGACGGCCGTTTCGCGCTGTCCGCACCGAAGCAGGCCCGCTTCGTCTCCCTGCGGGCCACCGCCCGCGACTCGGCCGGAAACACCGTCACCCAGTCGGTGATCCGCGCCTTCGGTCTGCGCTGACGGACTCGCCCGTACGGGCGTCGGCACGACAAGTCGCTTGCATTCAGACGCACTTGGCCGACGCCCGTACGGCGAGCACTCCCGAGCGGTACCGTGACCGCGGGCCGGCAGATGCGCGCTCCCCCGTCCGTATCTGCCGGCCCGCCGTGCGTTTGCCGCTGCCGCCACCTCATCCGGGAGCGGCGCGAGCCGTTCGCCCCGCTCCCCCCGGACTATGTGGCGCCCTGCCGAGCCGCCGACGGGGCGGCCCAGCGGCTCCATGCCGGAATGGGTTCGCGGGCCCGCAGCCAGGCGGCCGGGACGGCGGACGTGCCCGTGCGGGAGGCGACGACGCCGCCGGCGATGGCGCACGTGGTGTCGCGGTCGCCCCATCCGGCGACGGTCTGCCACAGCGCCTCGGGCAGGTCGTCCAGGTGCCCCGCCGCGGCCCACAGGGCGAACGGCACCGTGTCCCCGGCCGACATCCGCGTGCCCGAGCCCAGCACGGACGCCGCGTGGCGGACCGAGGTGTGCTCGGGGAAGTGGGCGGCGACCAGCAGCCCGGAGCGGACATCGCTGTCCGGCACGTGGGAGGCGACCTCGCGCAGGAAGGCGGACCGCGGCGGGGCGTCCTGCTCCGCGCCGGCGGCCGCCAGTGCGGCGGCCACCGCCACGGCCGCGGCGCCCGCGGCCGCCTCCGGGTGGGCGTGCGTGGTCGACGCGGAGAGCCCGCCCTGCCGGGCGGCGGCCGCCATGTCGTCGCGGAACCAGGCGCCCAGCGGGGCGACCCGCATCGCCGCACCGTTGCCGTGCGAACCCTGGCCGCCGAACTGCGCCGTGGTGACCGCCCGCCAGTCCTCGCCCTCACCGATGCGGCGCAGCACGCCGTGCATGGACGCACCGTACTTGCGCGCCGGATCCCGGGCGTACTCGGCGGCGAACTCCCGGGCCAGGCCGTCCGGGCGCACCTCCCCGTGCCTCATGAGGTGCGCGAAGAGCACGAAGGCCATGGCGGAGTCGTCCGTCCACGGCCACGGCGCGGGACGGAGCTCCCGCGCGGCCCACTGCTCCTCGACGGGTTCGTGGGAGAGCGTGAACCAGCTGTCGCCGAAGGCGTCGCCCAGCACCAGTCCGTCCAGACTCGCGTGGGCATGCCGCGGACTGCTCATTGCGTTGCGCTCCTTCGACGACGACCCGACCACGGCATTGTCGTCGCAGGCCCCCCGCGCGGGCGATCGGATTACCGGTCGGCGGCGGGACCCGGGGGATTCCCGCCGCCCGTCGCGGTCGCGGGGGTGGCGGCAGCGGCGGCGTCCTCCCAGGCGCGCAGGTACATCCGGATCGCCTGCCGGTTGCGCTGCAGCGCGTCGATGCGTCGTTCGATGCTGCCGAGCTGGCGTCGCAGCCCGTCCAGATCCCTTTCCGCCAGGCAGTCCGGCGGCTCCGTGCCCTCCTTCGTGGCGTCGAGGCAGGGCAGGACCTCGCGGATCATCTCCGTCGTGAGGCCGGCTTCGAGAAGCTCGCGGATCTGCAGTACCCGGTCGACGGCGGGCTCGCCGTAGGTGCGGTATCCGTTGCTGCTGCGGAACGGGTGCAGGATGCCGACCTCTTCGTAGTAGCGAAGCAGTCGCGGCGCGACGCCCGTCCTCGCGGCCAGGTCTCCGATCTTCACATCGCTCTCCTGCGGTGGGGGCCCGGGGGCGGCCTCGCCACCGCCTTGACCTTCACATTAATGGAAAGGTTTAGCTTTTTCCACGGCCCCGAACGCACCGCCCGGCGACGGACCCACCGGGCCCGGACGAACGGGGGACGCACCCGGGCTCATGGAGAAAGGCGCCACCGTGATGACGATCGGCGAGCTCGCCGAAAAAGCGGGAGTCACCCCCCGCATGCTCCGCTATTACGAGCAGCAAGGGCTGCTCACTTCCGGCCGCGGAGGAAACGGGTACCGGCTGTACGGGAAAGCGACGGTCGGGCTGGTCATTCAGCTGCGGGAACTGATCGAGTCGGGACTTCCCACGCGCCTCGTCCGTACCGTGCTTCCCTGGCTCGGGCACCAGGAATGCGATTCCACGCCCTCCTGCGAGCCTCTGGACCAGGAAGAGGTCGCCGCACTGCGGCAGCACATCCACAACATCGACCGCCGCATCGAGGTGCTCTCGCGCAATCGCAGTGCCATCGACGAATATCTCCGTCTCATGGGCACGAACCCGCTCAGTGCCGACCGTCACGCCGGTGACGTGCTTGACCTTGACACTAGCGTCAATCCTTAGCGTCGGCCGAGTACGTGCAATCCGGCTGACCAGCACAAGGAGACATCGCCATGCCCGAGACTCTGACAGGACGGACCGCGCTCGTGACGGGAGGATCACGGGGTATCGGTGCCGAGATCGCCCGCGAACTGGCGCGCGAGGGGGCGAATGTCGCCATCACCTACCGGACGTCGCGCGAACGGGCGGAGGAGGTCGTGGCCGAACTGGCCGCCCTGGGGGCGAAGGCATTCGCATTGCAGGCGGACCAGTCGGTTCCCCATGAAGCGGTGACCGCCGTCGAACAGGCCGCCGAGCAATGGGGCGGCAGGATCGACGTGCTGGTGAACTCCGCGGGCGTCGCCGTCATGGGCGAAGTCGGACGGCCGGACGATCTCGCGGGAATCCAGCAGATGATGGCCACCAATGTCATGGGCACCATTGCCACCACGCATTCCGCCGCACGTTTCCTCTCCGACGGGGGGCGCGTCGTCCTGGTGGGAAGCATCGTCGCCCACCGCATTCCCGCCGCCGGCGTCGCCGAGTACGCGGCGAGCAAAGCGGCGATCGACCAGCTCGCCCGCGGATGGGCGCGCGACTTCGGCCCGCGCGGCATCACCGTCAATGTCGTGCAGCCCGGCGCGACCGACACGGACATGAATCCCGCGGACGGCCCGTTCGCGGCCAACCAGGTGGCCATGACGCCCCTCGGGCGCTTCGGTGCCACCGGCGACGTCGCGAAGGCGGTGGCCTTCCTCGCGAGCGAGAACGCCGCCTTCATCACGGGCGCGCTGCTCACCGTCGACGGCGGGCTGAGCATCTGACACGGGAGCGGTAGCCACGGCCCAGGGGGCTCCGGTGCCACGACGACGGTCGACGGCCACCGGAGCCTCCCCTGGTCGCGGGCC
The DNA here is from genome assembly GCF_044753585.1 of Streptomyces sp. NPDC088354. NCBI lineage: Bacteria > Bacillati > Actinomycetota > Actinomycetes > Kitasatosporales > Streptomycetaceae > Streptomyces > Streptomyces sp. NPDC088354. The sequence continues at coordinate 3,347 of NZ_JBIVNJ010000022.1, forward strand.
ACGTGCCGCATCGCCCGTTCGGCCTATGCGGCACGTAGCCCGCGCCCCGCAAGTCGAACGCCGGGCGCTCCCCCAACCCTGACGCGCCCGTCCCACCTGCCATCACCGGCGCCGCCCGCCCCCGGCCCGGCCGCACCGGACCGGTGATGCCCAGCCCCGAACTCGACGCGCTCCCGGCCTCGTTCCAGGTCCGGAGCCTCCGCCCCGGCGGCGCGTGACCGTCCGCCACCCATTGGCCCGGAATGCGATCCCGGGCCCGCGAGGTAGGCCGGACGGATGACAACCGAAGGGCCGGAGTGGGCCACCCAGGGGACGCCGAGGCATATGACGGTATGTCATAAGAAGCGGTTTTCATCCCGTGATGGTTTGCTGCCCATGGCGGCGGACCGGCCCTGACCCACGTCCGCTTCGCCGCCGCGTTTCCCCTCTCGCACACATCTCCCAAGGAGGAGTTTGATGTCGGTCTACACCCCCCAGCAGTTCGGGCAGCAGCAGCCGTACGCCCAGCAGTTCGGCCAGCAGGCCTGGGGCCAGCAGCAGCCGTGGGCGTCCCAGCAGGGTCTGGGCCAGCAGGCCTGGGGCCAGCAGCACGGGGCGTTCCAGCAGTACGGCCAGTACGGCCAGTACGGCAACGGGCAGGGTCAGCAGCAGCTGCCGCTCCTGGTGACGGAGGTGGCGCTGCGTTCCGCCGCCACCGCCGTGTCCGCGGTCGTCGAGCAGATGCGCGTCGACCCGCAGATCGCGATGGGTATCCAGGCCCAGGGCCAGATCCCCCCGCACGCCTGGAGCGCCGTCGTGACCGAGTGTGCCCGTCGGGTCGCCCCCGTCGTGCACGCCGTTCTCGCGCAGAACTGCCAGGGCCAGCAGGGCCAGCAGTACGGCCAGTTCGGTCAGTTCGGCCAGGGCAACCAGGCCGCGTACGGCCAGCACCACTTCGGCCAGCCGCAGTACGGCTACGCGCAGATGTCCCCCGTGGGCATCTGATCGGCTTCCCGGCCGGGCGGGACACCTCGGTGTTCCCGCCCGGCCGGGGCCGTCACCACGGCCGGGCGCGTCCGGCACCGGACCGCGCGGCCGGTTGTTGAGGGTGGACATGCAGGAGCGACAAGGGTGAAGGCGGAGTGATGAGCGAGCAGCACGGCAACGGCGCCGCGGCGAAGGGGTCCGGCGGCTCGAGGAACGGTGGCCGCAAAACGGGCCCCGCGCCCGAGACCGGCGGCCCGCGGGAGTCGCAGACCAGTGGGGCGGCGAACGCCCGGCAGGAGCACGACCAGGACCAGAACCGGGGCACCGGACAGCCGTTCCGGCAGACCCCCGGGCGCGACAGCACCCGGCAGACCCGCAGCGGCTGGGGGCGCTACCTCGTCGCACCGAAGCCCGTCTCCTGGCTGCCCGGCGGCGTGCCGCCGATCGAGGCGTCCGCCCTGTTCGAGCTGCTGGAGGAGGACCCGGACGTCGAGCCGCTGCGCCAGGTGCGGCCGTCCCGGGCCCGCGGGCTCGGCGCCATCGCCGGTCCGCTGCCGATGTGCCCGGCGGTCGCGGTCGTCGCCATGCCCCACGAGCGGGCCCAGGCGCTGGCCGCCAACCCGCAGATCGTGGTGGAGTCCGACCAGCCGCTGTCCTACCCGTCCGCCCCGGCCCCCGCGGCCCTGGCGGCACCGGCCGCCGACCCCGCGATCGGCGTCACCCTGGGCGAGCCCCACCAGCTGACCGTGCGCGTCACCGGCAGCGACGGGCAGTCCGTGGGCGGCGCCGAGGTGTGGGCCACGGGCACGAGCATGACCTCGTACGCGGTCACCGGGGCCGACGGCCGCGCGCGTCTGACGCTTCCCGCCGACACCCCCGCCACTTTGCGCTCGCTGTTCGTCCGCCCGGTCGGCGGCTACTGGCCGACGCGCACCGGGCGCCCGCAGCTGCTCGACGACGCGGCGCAGTCCACGGAACTGGCGGTCGAGGTCCTGGCCTTGGCGGACACCTTCGAGGGCTTCCCCGACCAGCCGCTGGTCGGCTGGGGCACCCAGGCGATGCGCCTCCACCAGATCCCGCCGACGTACCGCGGGCACGGTATCCGCATCGCCCTGCTGGACTCCGGCGTCGACGCCCACCACCCGGACCTGAAGGACACCGTCTGGCACGGTGCCGACTTCACCCCGGGTGCCGAGGACGACGGATGGCAGTCCGACGCGACCGGGCACGGCACCCGCTGCGCCGGGGTCGTGGCGGCGGCCGACAACCGCAACGGCATGACGGGCATCGCGGCCGACGCCGAGCTCCACGCCCTCAAGCTGTTCCCGGGCGGCCGGGTCAGCGACCTGCTCGACGCGATCGACCGCTGCGTCACCCACGACATCGACCTGGCCCAGATCAACCTGGCGTTCGGTCAGCCCTCGCAGCTCGTCGCGTGGAAGCTGCTGGACGCCCACGCGGCCGGTATCGCCGTCATCGCGCCCGCCGGCGACACGAGCGCGGCGATCACGCCGCTCGCGGCCCTGCCCACCGTGCTCGCGGTCGGCGCGCTGGCGCACACCGGCACCTACCCGCCCGGCAGCCCGGTGGCCGCGGTCCAGCCGCCGTGGCCGGGCCCGTTCCCCGCCCCCTTCACGCCGGTCGGGCCGGGGGTCGACCTGATCGCCCCCGGCGCGGCCATCGTCACCACGGTGCCGGGCAACGGCTACTCCGTCGCCGACGGGACCGCGCTGGCCGCCGCGCACCTCACCGGTCTGGCGGCGCTGCTGCTCGCCCACCACGACCAGCTGCGCAGCTCCCCGCACCCGCGGACCGCCGAACGCGCAGACCACCTCATGGCGCTGCTCCGCACGGCCAGCCGGCCCGTGCCGGGCGCGGACCACATGCGGCAGGGCGCCGGAATGCCCGACGCACCGATCGCCCTCGGTCTGCCCACGGTGCCCCCGGTGTACGACGGGCAGGAGTACATGCCGTCCGGACCGGCCTCGCAGAACTGACGCCGCTTCGCGCGACACCGCCCGGCCGCGCCGGGGCGGGGGCCACGTGCCCCCGCCCCGGCGCTGTCCGTGTCGCCCCATATTCCTCGGGCATGTGCCCAGGCCGGGTGTACGAACGGGCGGTGCGGGCAAGGTCAGGGGATGCCTGCACGTGAAGCCGTCGCCGCGCTGCTCAAGCGCGGCAGGGACCCCGTCGTCACCCTGACCCTGCGCGCCACCGTGGCGGCGACCATCTCCTACGTCATCGCGCTCCGGATCAGCACGGAGGCGGCGCCGCTCACCGCACCCCTCACCGCGCTGCTCGTCGTCCAGGTCACCCTCTACTCGACGATCACCACCGGAATCCGCCGGGTGAACTCCGTCGTGGTGGGGGTGCTGCTCGCCGTCGGTTTCAGCGCGCTGGTGGGCCTGACCTGGTGGAGCCTCGGCCTCGTCGTCCTCGCGGCGCTGGTGGTCGGTCAGTTCGTGCGGGTCGACGAGTTCGTCAACGAGGTCGCGATCAGCGCCATGCTGGTCCTCGGCGTGAGCCAACTGGCGCACCAGGCATGGGACCGGGTACTGGAGACGCTGATCGGGGCGGGCGTGGGCCTGCTGCTCAACTTCCTGTTCGCCCCGCCCGTGTGGGTCGGCACCGCGGGCGAGTCCATCGAGGACCTGGCCCGCCGCATGCGGCACCTGCTGCTGCGCGTCTCGGAGGAACTGGACGTGCCCACCGCCGTGGAGCACGCCGAGGCCCGGCTGCACGAGGCACGCCGGCTGGACCAGGACGTCTCCGAGGTCGACGTCGCACTGCGCCGGGCCGAGGACAGCCTGCGCCTCAACCCGCGGGTCAAGGAGGGACTGCTGTCCCGCGTGGTGCTGCGGACCGGGCTGGACACGCTGGAGATCTGCGTCGTCGTGCTCCGCGTGCTGACCCGCTCGCTGACGGACCTGGCCAGGCGGCGGGGTGAGGACGAGCCGCTGTTCGCCCGGGACGTGGCGGTGGTCATGGAGCAGCTCTTCGCCCACCTCGGCGGTGCCCTGGTGAGCTTCGCCGTCCTGGTGACCACACAGGTGAGCCGGAACGCCGAGGAGGCCGAGGAGCGGCTGGCGGCCGAACTCAGCGCCGCCCGCGCGAGCCGGGACAACGTCGCGCAGCTGCTGCTGGACCGGGTGCGCGAGCATCCGCACGCCTGGCAGTTGCACGGTGCCGTCCTGGCCGAGGTGGACCGGATCCTCGACGAACTGACCCCCGAGCACCGCTCGCAGCGCCTGATGGAGGAGCTGGACCGGGCGGCGCACACCCGCAGGGAACGGTTCGCCGTGCTCACGCGCATCCGCGACACCGTGCGGGGCGGCCCGGGCGGGCCGGTCCCGCGCCGGCCGGCCCCGCGCGCCGGGGGCCTTCTGCTGCGCCGGTTGCAGCGGGGGGTGTGGCCGCGTGAATGAGGCGGACGCCCGTGCGGCGGGTGGCACGGCACACTGCATGAATCGGACATAAATTGGATGAGTGGGCCTGTCAGGCACCGGCGACGGCCGGAGAACGGCGCCGGCAGCGGACATCGACTACGCGGCGCTGTTCGCGGCCACACCGAGCCCGTGCCTGGTCCTGGATCCCCGGTTCATGATCGTGGGGGTCAACCAGGCCTACCTGGAGGCCACCGGCCGGACCCGCGACGACCTGCTCGGCCAGTACCTCTTCGACGCGTTCCCCGACAACCCCGCCGATCCCCACGCGGACGGGGTCCGGAACCTCAGCGCCTCGCTGGAACGGGTCCTGGCCTTCCGCACGTCCGACACCATGGCCCCGCAGAAGTACGACATCCCGGTGGTGTCCCGGCCCGGCGCCTTCGAGGAGCGCTGGTGGAGTCCGATCAACACCCCGGTCCTCGCACCCGACGGCACCGTGTCCTGGATCATCCACCGGGTGGAGGACGTGACCGCCTTTGTGCAGGCCCGCCGTCACCGCCACGTACCGAAGGGCGGGCGGCTGAGCGCCCGGGAACAGGTCATGGAGGCGGAACTGTACGTGCGGGCCCGCGAGTTGCAGGTGCTCAACGAGGAGCTGCGGCGGGCGCACGCCCGGGAACGCCAGGTCGCGCTGACGCTGCAGGACGCCATGCTCCACTCGCCGGACCTCGCCCAGCACGGCGACGTCGCCGTGCGCTACCTGCCGGCCGCGGGCTCGCTGAACGTGTGCGGGGACTGGTACGACGTGGTCGACCTGCCCGACGACCGCTTCGCGGTCGCGGTCGGCGACGTCGTCGGCCACGGGTTGCAGGCGGCGAGCGTCATGGGCATGCTGCGCAGCGCCCTCAGCGCGGCGACGCGCACCGCCCCCGGACCGGCGCGGGCCCTGGAGATCCTCGGGCAGTACGCCCGCAGCGTCGAGGGGGCCCTGGCCACCACGGCCGTGAGCGTCCTGATCATGCGGAAGAGCCGGGAGATCACCTACAGCAGCGCGGGTCATCCACCGCCGGTTCTGCTGCGGACCGACGGGCGCTGCGTGCTGCTCGACGAGGCCACCGACCCGCCCCTCGGTGCGGGACCGTGCCAGGCGGCACGGCCCCAGGCACGCGTGCCCTACGTGCCGGGCGACGCGCTCGTGCTGTACACCGATGGGCTCATCGAGCGCCGCGGCGAGGACATCGACGTCGGCCTGACCCGCCTCACCGACGCGCTCACCGCGGAAGCCCGCCTCGGCGCCGAGCCCCTCGCCGACGCCGTCCTCGACCGCCTCGGCCTCAGCCGCGGCGGCGCCGACGACATCGCCCTGGTCACGGTCCGGCTGTGACCGCGGCGGCTGCCTCCGCCCGGGCTTCCGCCTCGTCGACCAGGCGCAGCGCGGTCTGCGTTGCGGCCGTGAGCGAGGGGTCCCCCATGGCGCGCCGCAGGCACAGCGCCTTCTCCAGCAGGGCCCGGGCCTCATCCGTACGCCCCTGGTCGAGGCGCTGCTTGCCCAGGTGCTGGAAGCAGAAGGAGAGCATGTCCGGGGCGTGGGCTTGGCAGAGGTGGAGGGCCCGTCGGTAGTGGGGCTCCGCGGCCTCCAGGTCACCGCCGTAGCGGTGGGCGTCTCCCAGGTTGAGGTGGACGGCGACGGCCACCCGGTCATCGGCAAGAGCCAACGCCTGTTCCAGCACGCTGATGGCCTCCGCACGGCGGCCCAGCACCAGGAGACCCACACCCGCGCGACGCAGCGGCGCGGCTCGGTCGGGGGCACCGTCGAGCAGATCGGCCACCGCCCGGGTCAGGGCCTCCCGGTCGGTGGGGACCATGCGGCCGTGCCCGTCCAGTGCGATCAGGTGATCCACGCGTCCCCCCCTGCCCCGGCCCGTCGTACGGCCGCCGCTCGTCCGCCGATGTCGCAAGGAGAGGCTACGGAACGCAGGGATCTTTCGGGGCGTAGTGCGAGCAAAGACCGAGGCCCGGATAAAAGATCGTTGACGCGACGATGTCGCGGCCGCTCTGATGTTCGGACGCGATTGGGTCACTGGGGAGGGGACTGCCATGAGCGGCGAGCAAGCGGGGACCACGGATCCCGAGGTGGCACCGGTCGGCGGCGATCCCCGGCCGTCGCCGGCTGACCGGCCCTCCGTCGATTCCGTGCAGGGGGCTGCCGGGGCCGCGGAGGCGGGCACCCCCCGGGTTTCCTGGGCTCCGCGGCCTACCGACCCCGTGAGGAACGGGCGGCGCACGTCCCGCCGTGTGCTCTTCCTCGCGCTCGGCCTGCTGGCGGGCTTCGGCGTCGGCGCCTTCACCGACGCCGGCCCCTGGGCCCACGACACCGTCGCCGCGGCCCTGCCGTCGGCCGCCACGTACCGGTTGGTGCCGCGCGACGAGTTCCGGGGCATGGAGCGGATGGACGCGGACGACCCGGAGATCGTGCAGGTCATGGACGACTGGAACGACGACACGGGCGCCTTCAAGGAGCTCATCGAGTCGATCCCGGAGACCACCACGGTCGTGACCAGCTACCGCGATCCCGCGCAGCAACGCGACGTGTCCTTCTTCGGCTTCCAGGCGCGCGACCGCATCGACCTGGCCCCCGACGAGGTTCTCGACACCGCGTTCGGCGAGGAGGAACGCCGGCACACCGAGAGCGACGTCAGCACGATGGTCGGCGGGAAGATCAAGGTGAAGGTCGCGTACAGCCCGCGGCGGCAGGTCGACACCGACGTCTTCGACGGCCCCATGCACTGCGTGGTGGTCACCGTGACCGGCAAGGGCATCGCCAAGCTCGGCTACTGCGTGTGGGCCGACCGGAGCACCATCGGTACCGTCACCTCGACGGGACGCAACGGCGAGATCGACCTCGACTCCCTCGCCGCCGACGCGCGCGCCCTGCGGCTGGCCACGGAGGTCCCCCGATAGCGGGGGCGGCCGAGGAAGCGGCATGAGCATCGGATGGCTGCTGGAGCCGTACGTGGTCGACTGCGTGACGTTCGCACGCCACGTCGAACCGGCCGCCCTGGCCTCGCGTCTCGGAGCCTCGCCGAGACCGGACGTGTCGTGGGGGTCCGCCCAGGACGCGGCGGACATGCTCGCCGATCCGGAGATCCTGGCGGTCGCGAGGGTGGGCCGGCTCGGCGACTGGTCGTTCGCCGTGGAGTACGGGGACGCCGCCGGACCGACGGAGTGGGGCCTGCGAGCCGCCTCCGGCGGCGGGGGCGAGGCCGTGAACTTCCTGCTCACCCCTTGGCATCCGCCGTCGATGTTCGCCTACTACAGCGACGGGGTCCACATGTGTTCCTTCGGTATCGGTGAGGAGGGCTGGAGGTGGGGTACCGCACCTGACCTTCTGGTCCCGGATCTGAACCGTGCGGGGGTACTCCCCGTCGGACCGCAACGCGACCCGCGCGGTGCGCGACTGAGCATGTCGGTGATCACGGCGCACTTCGGCTTGCGCCTGCCTCGGCGCGACATCGTGGACGGCGGGCTTCCGCTGTACGTCCGGAGCCGCTTGCGATGATGGCCCGGCGGCGTGTACCGGGTCGCGGAACCGCGGATCTGCCGGGGGCCGTGCGGGGAAGGGCGGGCCATTGCGGCATAATCCGGCGCCGGTCCGGGTCGGCGTCGGCCCAGCCGCAGACCCGATCACGCGAGGAACACCGTGCAGCCATCACTCCCCATGCCGTACCGGCTGGCCAGCGGCTTCCTGGGGGCCTTTCCCCTGGCGCCTTGCCTTGCGTTCGCGACAGAGGCGAACACCCCTGCGGCGTGGCTCGCGACATGCCCCGCCATGATCGGCTTCGCTGCCCTCGCGGTGCGGGGGTACCGGCTCGGCGTGACGCATGAGCACTCGCGGGTCGTGATCCGCGGCTACCTGCGCACGCGCGTGATCGAACGCGCCCGCATCACGCAGATCACCGACTTCCCCGCGGTGCGATGGACCGCCGGCAACGGGCGCCGGCGATGGACGCCGCTGACCGCCCTGATGACGAGCCCGGGCGAGATGGCGGCGAGCCGTCTCCGCAAGGAACGCGCCCTGAAGAAGTTGCGGGCGTGGGCACGCCGTGCGGATGTGGCCTCCGGCCGGTCGTGAGATCCGGGAAGACGCCGTGCATCACGTACATGCGAAGGGGCCGTGCCGCGTAGGAACCCCGCTTCATTGCGACCACGGGAACACCGCCGGGGAAGACCCTGGGTGCGGTACCGGGATGTCCCGGGCCTGCCCGGGGCGGCGAAGGCGGCGATTCGTGTGCTCGAACGGGAGCGTCTCTCCCCGGGCATCGTGTCGGCGGGCGGCGATGGCGGCAGTGGAAGGGTGAGTTCACCTGTTCCTGCTGGGGAGACGGCTGGGCCCGGGACACGCGGCAGGAGGCTCAGTGCGCGCCGCCTCCGCAGGCCGCCACCCGAACGTCGCCCGCGGGTGGAACGTCTGGACGCGGTTCTGCTCGGGAGGACGCGTCATGAGCCGCTGGAAGATCCGAACTCGGCGTGGTGGCACCGCAGATAAGGAGCCGTGACACAGCGGGACTCCGCACCCGGGGTTCTCGTGAAGCCGACGGCCGGCGTTCCCGGCCGCACGGGCGGACGCACCCCGTGCGGACACTCCGAGGCGATGCTCACCCCCGCCAGATGAGGAACTCGTGCGTGATCGCGACCAGGGCACGTGCGGCGGCACTGGGCGTACGCCCGGACGGAGCCGCCAGGGAGAACGGCCAGTCCAGGTTCGCATCGTCGATGGTCAGCGTGGCGACGTCCTCCGCCTCGGCGAGGGCGGGCCGTGGAAGCAGGGCCACACCCAGACCGTTGCGGACGTAGGCCACGCCGGTGGGGGCGTCGGTGATCTCGAGGGCGACGCGACGGGTCACGGAGGCGGCGGCGAAGGCCAGGTCGGCAACGGTCCGGATGCCGTAGCTCTCGGGGAAGTCGACGAAGTCCAGGCCGGCCAGATCGGTGATCGACGCGGTGCGGCGCTGCGCGAGCGGATGGCCGACCGGCACGACGAGGTCGAGCACCGAGGTGACGAGGTCGGTCAGCGCGACGCCTGGCGGGTACGGTCCCGGCAGGGAGACGAAGGCGAGGTCGAGGCGCCGTTCGAGGAGGGCGTCGATCAGGCCCTGGGAGCCGGAGGCGGCGGCGCTGGTCTGCAGGAGCACACCCGGGTGACGCCGGTGGAATGCACCGAGCAGCGCCGGGAAGTCGACGAGCCCCACCGTGGACATCGTGCCCAGCCGCAGGGTGCCGCGCAGTCCACCGCGCACTTCGGCCACCGCGTCCACGGCCTCCCGGGCGGCGTTGAGGGCGGCATGGGCGCGCGGGAGCAGGGCGGCCCCGGCATCGGTGAGCAGCACGCGTTTGGAGGTGCGTTCCAGCAGCGGCGTGCCGAGTTCGCGCTCGAGGCTCTTGATCGTGCTGGAGACCGCGGACTGGACGACGTGCAACCGCGCGGCGGCACGGGTGAAGTTCGCTTCCTCGGCGACGGTGACGAAGTGCTCGAGTTGGCGCAGTTCCACACTCCCAATATCCCACACGGGCCCCCGACCATCTCTCTGCGAGATGGCCGCGGTCTCCGACTTTCGTTGGACGGCGGCCGTCGCGTCCGGCGACTCTGTTCGGAGAAGGAGATGCTCGACACAGGAGGCTTGGATATGACTTACAAGACGCCACCGACATATCTCGGAAGCGGCGACCCCGTTCGGCAGCGCAAGGACTACTACCCTCCCTGGCTGGACAATCTCGCCGATGACGTGACACTCGAGGCCGGGGTCTTCACCGGGACCGTCCACGGGGCCGAGGACGTTCGCGCGATCCTGTCCTACGCACGCACTCTGTACGAATTCCAGGACTTCATCTACATCGGCAAGTACGGAGAGAACGGATTCGTCGAGGACTACGCGGCCACGGTGGACGGAAGGCCGATCGCCAATATCGCCGTCGTCTACAAGAACGACGAGGGGAAGACGCAGCATCTGGTGATGAACCACCGTCCGCTGCACATGCTCCAGTATTTCTCCCGGAAACTGGGCGAGCATTTCGCCGGGACCGAATACGCGAAGTACTGCGCCGCCCCCTCGGTTGATGCCGACCCGTCGGACGCCGGCCGCGCCTGAACGGCTTCCCGCGGGCGGGGCGCGGCTGTACGCGGACACCGCCAAGGGGAACCAGCGCCCTTACGGGGCCTGCCCGATTCATCGGGCAGGCCCCGGCTGCGTTGCGAGGCCGCGAGTCGTTGCCGGGCCGTTCGCCCAGGTGCGCGACGGGGGAATCGGCGCCGGTCGTCCTTGTCGTCGAGGCCCATCGGCACAGGGTCGTGGGCGCGCGCCGGCCACCGGGGCGGGTGCGGCGCCCTAACCGTCGTGCTCGTCGTGGCCGCCCTCGAAGACGAAGAGTGGTTTCGCGCCACGTGCGGGCGTTTCGGCGAGCGTGACGGCGTCGGCGAAGTCCTCCAGCGGGAAAGGCCGGCCTTCGGGGATGCTCAGTACCTCCGCGGCGACGAGATCGCGGACCTCGGTCAGCGCGCGCAGAGCTTCCTCGGACGAGGCACTGCCGAACCAGCGGTTCAGCCAGAAGCCGCGCACCACCTTGGTCTCGTAGATGACCGAGCGCGCCGACAGCGGGATCGTGAGCGCCGCCGGGTCGGTCTGCCGATGGGTGGAGAGCGCGCCGTAGACCACGACCTCGCCACCGGGAGCCAGCGCTTGGGAGACCTGGGCGCCCACGTGGCCCGCGACGCAGTCGACGGCCTTGCGCACGCCGTCCCGTCCCGCGATCTCGGCCACGCGCCGCACCAGGTCCTCGTCCTCCGTGCAGATGACCTCGTCGCCGCCCAGCGCCTTGATCCCGTCGACGGCAGCGCGCCGCCGGACAACGTTGATCGTGCGGACACCCAGATGCTTGGCGAGCTGAATGACGAGCCGGCCGACGGTGGAGCCCGCGGCCGTCTGCACCAGCCATTCGCCCGGCTGCACGTCGAGTTCGCGCGTCACCAGGAGCAGCGCGGTCAACGGGTTGACGGCGAGTTGGCAGGCGTCGGAGTCGCTCAGGTCGTCGGGGACCGGCAGGAGCCGTCGCGTATCGGCGACAAGGTATTCCTGCCACGTGCCGGCCACGGGGGGCCCGGGCACCGCCGGGATCGCCACGGCCACCACGCGCTGACCGATCTTCAGGCCCTCGGTGTCCGGGCCCAGGGCCTCGATACGGCCCACGCATTCCATGTTCCCCCCGACCGCGGGAAACTCGGGGGTGAAACCGTAGCGCCCGCGCAGCACATGCAGATCGCTGGCGTGGATCGGGGTCGCCCTCACACGGATCAATGCCTGACCGGCTTCGGGCACGGGAACGGGCCGGGATTCCAGCCGCAGGACATCGTTCGGCTCACCGACCTTCCCGGCTACGAGCGCGCGCATGGATTCTGGCGTGGGCATGGGATCTCTCCTTCAGTCGAGGTTGTCGTCGGCCTGCGGGGCGGCGATGTACGGGCGTACCGCGTCCCTGAAAGTCGCTCGCCCAGCAGCCCGGAGACACGCGGTACCGACGGCAGCGGCGATCGGCTCACCGCCCGCCGCCGATACGCGGTCCCCGACGAAGCCGTTCTCTCCGTGGTCACCCAGATGTGAAGGAGGTCCCGGCGCCCGTACCGAGTGCGCGCGTGTGCCGGCACCGTGCGAACGTCCTCGGGCCCCCGCACGACCCCGTCAAGGACCGATCCCTGCGACGTCGCGTCGCCGGCACGGTCGCCCGGCCGATGGGGAGAGGAGTCCGTGGGCTGCGGCGCAGGATTGCCGCTGCCCCGGCGCCTCGGCGCCGTGTTGTCGGTCATCTTCCCACCGTTCCAGGAGGAACCCACTCCTGCGAGCGGTCCCGACGAGCCCGAGGACATAACCGTAACACGTTCACTTATGTCACCCCTTGACCCCGCAATGACTTTCGGGGCCTTGACCGATGTGCTGCGCGTCTCTCGCCGCGCCAGGCCGCACGAGTGATCGGATCGGCAATTGCGCAGATCTGGCGGATGAGCGACAGGGGTGCTGGAGCCGCCGTTGCCGAGGGGCAAGAAGCCCGGCGGTCACCGATACGGACCCGACGGCAGCCGACCGACGGCGTACACTTCCGGGCCCGTACCGCATCCCGTGCGGGACATGCCCGCCGAGTACGGGGCCGGGCGTACGACCTGTTCCGCCGCCGGCAGCGCAACGGAACCTGGCAACGACCGGCACATTCGAGACCCGCTAGGGTCGCATCCCGAACAGGAAGCGGGTCACCCGCGTGCGGCGGACCAGCAGCCCGTACGCGGCGAGGGTGAGGATGAGGGCGATCACCACGAGCACGGCGTACTCGACCACGATGGGCGCCGACCAGCCGACCACGAAGTAGGCGACGGCGACCACGATCGGCTGGTGCAGGACGTACAGCGGCAGCACGGCTGCGGCGAGACAGCCGTAGAGGCGTTGACGCGTCGTCGGGGTCGGGTTCGGCGCCGCACGCGGTTGCTCCCGCCGCCGACGGTCGAGCAGGCCCGGGATGGCGACGACCAGACACCATCCGGCCGCACCGAACAGCGCCCGTGAGACGGTGGCCAGGGCGGTCATCTCCGTGAAGGGCTCGTCGGCCAGGGCGAAGCCGGGGCCGGCTGCCGCGAACAGCAGGGCGCCGAGCCAGGCTGCGGTCCCGGCGTCGCGCCGCATCACGGTGCGGAAGCGGTCGTCGGTGGCGAGCACGAAGCCGGCGACGAAGAACAGCAGGTACGACCAGCGGTGCCAGCCCGCGTAGTCCTCCTCCAGCCGTGCGAAGGCGCAGATCGCCGCGAAGGCGGGGGCCGGCAGGAACACGAGACCCCGCCGGTGCAGGGTCGCCTCCGCCACCCGGTCGCCGATGCGGCGGACGTGCTCGCGCGGCAGCCACCGGTGGAACGGCACCAGCATGAGGGAGAACGCCAGGAGGAGCACGACGAACCAAAGATGGCCGGTCTCGAAGTGCTCGCCCTGGACGAGGAAGGGGAACTCCCCGGGCTCCAGGTGCACGTCGTAGAAGCGGGGCAGGAAGCCGAGGTACGACTCGTGGTAGTCGGCGTCGGCCGAGCGCAGGCGCAGCCACTGCGGCAGCGGGTTCAGCGCGAGCGTCGCGAAGACCAGCGGAACGCCGAGCCGCAGCAGCCGCTCGCCGGCGAAGCCGCCCGCGCCGCGGCGCTGAAGCGAGTGCCAGGCGCCGAGGCCGGAGATGAGGAACAGCAGCGGCATGGCCCAGACGACCCCGAACCCGGCGATGATCATGATGGCTTCGGTGGTCTCGGCGTTCTTGACGTAGAAGTCGTCGTCGGCAGCGAACACGAGCGCCGAATGGAAGAAGACCAGCCCGATCACGACCAGCATCCGGATCGCGTCGAGCTCCGGCCGCCGCTCCGGTAACGGTGCCTGCGCCGGTTCTGCGCGCGTCGCCATTGTCTGTGCCCCCCGTCGCCGGTACGTCACCAGTGTCGGAAAGGCGGCCGCCGGGCGCCACCCCCACAACGGACTCCGTACGCGCTAGGAGCCCGCCCACCCCGCGGTGTTGGAGGAGGACTCGTACGAGTAGCGCGTCCGGCGTTCCCACTCCTCGCCGGTGATGTGCTCGTACGCCCGATCCGGGACGTACAACAACGCCTCCGCCCATACATGGCCAGTGACGAACGGCACGAACTCCGCCGGATCCCGAAGGACGGGGCTGTACGTGTCCCGTCCGGCGGGCAGATATGCGTGGCGCGTCGTCAGGCGTGTCGGCATACTGCGTCGGTGATCGGTTCAGCGCTGCCTCACCTGCTGCGACCTCGTGCTCTGCGGCCTGGGGATCTCGTCGTGATCGCATCCCTTTCCGGACCGCTCCACGCCGGGTACGAGCCCGACCTCGAGCAGGCCGTAGCCGTGCTCGAGGGGATGGGATTCCGCGTGCGCCGGGCACCGCTTCTCGAAGCAGGGCGGCACCGCTGGTGGAGCGCGGCTGCGCCGGCGGAGATCGCCGGCGAATTCAATGCGCTTCTGCGTGATCCTGAGGTGCGCGCCATCATCGCGCATGACGGCGGCCAGACGGCGCTCGGCTACCTCGACCTGATCGACGTCGAGGCGATCACCGCCGACCCCAAGCCCATCCTCGGCTACAGCGACATCTCGTTGCTGCATCTGGTGCTCTACGCGCGCACGGGCCTGGTCGGATTCCACGCCGACTTGGCCACCCCCGGACTCGGTGGCCACTGGCAGGCCGCGCCCGCCGCGCGCAGAGCGGAACTCGAGAAGCTCTACTCGACGCTGCTGACCGGTACGGAGCCGATCGGGGCGCTGCCGACCACACCGTCCTGGGAGTGCTGGCGTGCCGGTCGGACCGAAGGCCGGCTGATCGGCGGGGTGATCAATCGCATCGTGCTGGCGCAGGCGACGCGTTTCGCGCTGCCGCTCGAATGGTTCGACGGCGCGGTGCTGTTCTGGGAGGAGACGGGCGGCCAAGCGTCGTATGTGTGGAGCTATCTGCAGGTGCTGCGGCACTGCGGCATCCTCGATCGGATCTCGGGCATGGTCGTGGGCGTCCCGTACGCAATCGACGGACTCGACTCGCCCGACCCGTCCCCGACCCTGCCCGACCTGGTCCTCGACGTCCTCGGCGACCGTGACATCCCGGTGCTGGGCAACGTCGAGTTCGGGCACGCCGGCCCGAATCTGCCGATGCCGGTCGGCATCCGCGTCGCCCTCGATGCGCGGCAACGGAGTTTGTCGCTGCTCGAACCGGCGGTACGCCCGCTCATCGTGAGCGGACCGGGCGGCTGAGGGACGGCCTCGGCAGCGGCACGTCCAACCGCGGCAGGGGCGGCCGCAGTCGGCGCTGCAGAGGCGTCGCGCCGAAAACAGAAGCCCGAAGGCCTCTCCGTCGACATACTGAGAACGGCTGTCCCGTCGCCGATGGAGAAGTGTCCATGGAGGACCCAGGGTTCACCGTGCTGGTGACCGCATCCGGGAACGGCGGACAGCAGGCCCTGCGGGCGGTCGGAGCGGTGACCGGACTGAGCCTGTGGCGCAGCAAGCTTCTTCTGGGCAGCACCCCTGCGGTGGTTGTGGAGATGGTCCCGCTCGACATGGCCGTCGTCGCGGCCGGACGGCTGCAGGAGGCCGGCGTGTCCGCGGCCGTCCGCTGCACCTGGTGCGACAGGACAGTACCCAACGACGGGACACCGCTCGACCCGGGCCCCTGCGCATCTCGCTACTGGCGGACCGCCCATTGCCACGCGAACTCCATGACCAGTTGTGATGGCGATTTCTGCGACACCTACGGGCCCGTCGGCCTCACCCTCTGACACCGCGCCGGCGGAAGCGGCGGCGGCCGGAAGCCCAAGCCCTGGGCACAAGGGAGGCGAGGCAGCAGAGGCGAAGGCTCAGGAGCTTTCCGGCAGCCACGTTCCGAGTCGCACAACTGCGCTTCCACGGGCCGCACGCATCCAGCGTTGCGACGCACCACCTCGCACCCCTCAGGACGGGTAACCGCTGTCGCCAGGGGGCGCCATTGCCTGGGCCCCACGGATTCGTTCGCCTACCAGAGCGGACCGGTGCACATGTGCTGGATGGTGGACGCCAGCGCCCGCTTCAGTACGTCGGCGTCCGCCCCGGCGATCGCGTCGAACGCCAGCAGGTAGCACCCCACGTGCAGGCCCAGCAGGTGGCTCGCCACCAGGGAAGCCCGCAGTTCGGCCCGCTCGGGGGCGATGGCCGTGACGATCGGATCCACCACGCAGGTGGTGAAGAGCTCCCGCATGAGTGTGGCCGCCTCCGGGCGCTCACACGCCGCGTGCAGCAGGGTGAGCGCGGTATTGGGGCGGCCGTCCTGCTCCCATGTCTCCAGGAACACGTCGGCGAGACGTTCGCCGATGTGGTCGGGGCCCGTGGCGAGGACCTCGCGGACGACCGTGTCGGGGTCGAAGGGCCATTCGACGGTGGCGGCCAGCAGGCCCGCCTTCGAGCCGTAGAAGTGCACGACCAGCGAGGGCCTGACCCCCGCGTTCCTGGCGATCTCGCGCAGCGACGTCTGCGCGTAGCCCTTGTCGTCGAAGGCCGCACGGGCAGCCGCCAGGATCACGGCGCGTGTCGCCTCGCCGTCCCGCGAACGCGTCGCACCGGGCGCCTGCGCTGCGGGGACGCCGGCGTCGGGAGGGGAGGTCTTCGTCGCTGCCATACCGGCAGTCTGGCACCGCCCGACTGTACATGTACAGTTGCTGTAGCCTACAACTGTACATGTACAGCATGATGCGATCCCGGTGAACGCCTCCACTGATCGCCTGCTCCCGGTTGCCGGACGCGTCCGGCCGCGACGCGGCCGGCCTCCGTCGAGGCACGGCCGGCGTGGCCGTGTGCGTGGTGCCGGTTCCCCACGGCGGAACTCCGGACCGGGTGCACGTCTGTCCGCGCCGAACACATCCACGACCCCTGGGAGGTCTTCATGACAGTCAGTCAGCACAGCGGCAGGATCGCTCTCGTCACGGGCGCCGGCAGGGGGATCGGTGCGGCCACCGCCCGGTTGCTGGCATCCAGAGGCATGCGGGTGGTCGTGAACTACCTCAACAGTGAGCGGGACGCGGAAGCGGTGGTCGCGTCCATCAGGTTCGCCGGAGGCGAGGCGATGGCCGTCCAGGCCGACGTCCGTGACGCGGACGCGGTGGCCGGCATGATCGAGCGGGTCCGCGCCGAGATGGGCGAGGTGGACGTGCTGGTCCACAACGCCCTGATCCCGTTCGCCGTGAAGTCGTTCGAGCAGATGTCGTGGGACGAATTGGGCACCAAGCTGAACGAGGAGATGCGGGCCGCGTTCGTGGTGACCAAGGCCGTCGTCCCCGGCATGACAGCGCACGGCTACGGCCGGATCGTCTTCATGAGCACCGGGACGAGCCGGCAGCCCCGGGAGCGGATGATCGCGCTCGGAACCTCGAAGGCGGCCCTGAACCAGTTCGCCCGCTACGTCGCCCAGGAGATGGGCCCCCGCGGGATCACCGTCAACGTGGTGGCCGCAGGCCCGGTGGACGAGACCAGCATCGCCGAAGCCCTCGGCGACCTGCACAGGCAACGCCAAGCGGCGCAGACCGTGCTCGGCCGGATGGCCAAGCCCGACGACGTGGCCCGGGCCGTCGCCTTCTACGCGGGTGAGGACAGCGGCTTCATCACGGGCACGATCGCGGGAGTCAACGGCGGCGGGGCTTGGGACTGACTCTCGGAAAGAGCCCCCGGCGTGAACCGGTCATTCGATTGCACGGGGAAACTCCCGGACGTCCGGCCCCGACGCCGTTCCGTCCGGTGCCACAGCCTCGACCGTTCGCCACTGAACTCCGCCCGGTGACCGGCGCCCGCCGGACCGACCACCGGGCGGCACGTCCGATCGAAGGAGTCACGATGAAGCCCACGCACACCGCGCTGGTGGTGCAACCCGGTGAGGCGGCCGGGGCGTCGCTCACCGACGGCGCGTTCGAGCTGCTCGCCGACGGGGGTGCGGTCAGCGCCAGCAGGCTCACCCTCGCCACCGGTGCCGACGGGGCACCCCCGCACCACCACAAGCTGTCCCACGAGCTCTTCTATGTACTGGACGGGACGATGCTGTTCCGCCTCGGCGACACTCTGACCACGGTGGCAAAGGGCGGACTCGTCGTCGTACCGCCCGGCCTGCCGCACGTGTTCGGGGCCGCGGAGGGTGAGGTGGCCGACGTGGTCGTCGTGCTGAGCCCCGGTATCGAACGCTTCGGCTACTTCGAACAGCTGGCCGCCATCAGCCGCGGCGAGGCGGAGTTCGCGTCTCTTCTCCCCGAACAGCACCGCTACGACGTGCACTTCGAGGACCTTCCCGACTGGCGGTCGGCTCCCTCGCGGTGATCCGGATCTCCGGCGCGTCGGCCGGGCCGGGCCGGCCTCGCGCCGCCGCGGGGCCGGCCCCCCAGGTCAGATCCAGGAGTCGAGCCACATCCGGGCGTGCCAGGCCGAGTAGGGGATCGTCTGCCCCGTGTAGATCGGGAAGAAGTAGATGAAGTTCCAGACGACGAGCAGGCCCAGCGTGCCCGCGGCGACGGTTCCCACGACGCGGCGTCGTTCGTCCGCGCCCGGGGGGCCGATGAGCGCGCCCAGGGCCATGGCGACGGCCAGGCACAGGTACGGGACGAAGGCGACGGCGTAGAAGGTGAAGATGGTGCGGTCCTGGTAGTTGAACCAGGGCAGGTAGCCGGCCGCCACCGCGCACAGGACGGCGCCGGCGCGCCAGTCCCGGCGCAGGGCCCAGCGGAAGAGGAGGTAGGCCAGCGCGAAGCAGGCCGCCCACCACAGTGCGGGGGTGCCGAGGGAGAGGATGGCCCGGGAGCAGCCCTCCGCGGCGCTGCAGCCGTCCTCGCCGAGTTTCGGGGACTGGTAGTAGAACGAGGTGGGGCGGCCGAGTACCAGCCAGCTCCAGGGGTTGGACTGGTACGGGTGCGGGGTGTGCAGGCCCACGTTGAACTGGTAGACCGCGTGCTCGTAGTGCCACAGGCTGCGCAGCGGGGCGGGGATCCACGACCAGGTGCCGCCGCGGCCGTCCGCCCAGTGGCGTCCGTAGCCGTCGTCGGTCATGAACCAGCCCGTCCAGGTCACCAGGTACGTCGCGACGGCGACCGGCAGCAGGGACAGGACGGAGGGGACGAAGTCCCTGCGCAGCACGGCGGCGTAGGGGCGTCGGGACCCCGCCAGGCGACGGGAGCCGAGGTCCCAGAGCAACGTCATGATCATGAAGAAGGCCAGGAAGTACAGGCCGTTCCACTTGACGGCGGAAGCGAGGCCGAGGAAGACGCCGGCCGCGATCCGCCAGGGCCGTACGCCCGTGCCGGTGCGGTCCCCTGTCGCGGCGTCAGGACCGGCGGAGCCGTCCGCGCCCACCGGGAGTGCGGCGGCCAGCCGGGCCCGCGCGCGGTCGCGGTCGATCAGCAGGGACCCGAAGGCCGCCAGGACGAAGAACATGACGAATATGTCGAGCAGGGCGACACGGCTCATCACGAAGTGCAGGCCGTCCACCGCCATGAGAGCGCCCGCGAGACAGCCCAGGGCCGTCGATCGGAACAGGCGCCGGCCTATTCGGCACAGCATCAGCACCGACACCGTGCCGACCAGAGCCGACATGAAGCGCCAGCCGAACGGGTCGAGACCGAAGCCCCATTCGCCGAGCGCGATCATCCACTTGCCCATCGGCGGGTGGGCGACGAACGTCCCGGGGTCGGTGAGCGGCAGGTTCGCGGAGTGGCCGAGGATGTCGGGGTCGGCGATCTTGCGGTCGGGCCAGGTGCCCTCGTACCCCAGCCGCAGCATGGACCAGGAGTCCTTGGCGTAGAACGTCTCGTCGAAGACCACGTCGTGCGGCCGGCCGAGGTTCCAGAAGCGGAGCAGCCCGGCGAACACGGCGACGAGCAGCGGCCCGAACCAGCCGGCCCGGGCCGTTCCGAACGGCGGCACCAGCCGCTCCCGGATGTCCGTCCAGGGGCGTGCCTCGTAGCCGAACGGCCTCAGTCCCCGCAGCCAGGCAGCCGGCCACCCGCCTCCGGCGGGACCCTGTCCGGCACGGGTCTGTGTCGCTGTGTGCGTCGTCACTCGGCCATCGTAGGGATCAGGAGCGGCACGGACGCCGCCGCCCCCGGGGACCGGGGACGTGACGGGTCACCAGACCTGGGCGAAACAGCCGATCATCGTCGCCACGGCGACGAGGCCCACGAGCACGGCGGCGAAGGTACGGGGCATGGTCATGGGGACTCCTTCTTCGGCGGGGGCTCCGGGCCGGTGCGCGGCCGCCTCGGACGAGGCGGCGCGCCGTCTCCCCGTGCTCCGCCGGTTCACGGTGCATCTCGGTTCCTGGGTGGCTCACAAGCCAGACATAACCAGTTGGACTGGTGACGATGCTGCGTCACGTCCGGCTTCCCTGTCAAGCGGTCGATGCGCGAGAATGCCGGTCGGCGCGGGGTGCTTGCCCGGAGCAGCATCACCTGTCAGAATGGTGACATGCTACACCGCTTCCCGTGCGGGACTCCGGCCCTCGACTTCGTCGGCACGCTGCGGGCCCGCCGCAACCCCGAACCCCGCGAGATGCTCACGACACCGGAGAGTCTCGACGCCTGGTTCAGCGAGTCCGGGATGGTGCACGCCGAGACGCGGTGCGATCAGGCCGATCTGGACGCCGCGGTGGACCTGCGCGAGGCGGTGTACACCCTCGTCCGCGCGGGCCTGCTGGGCCAGGACCGTGACGCCGCCGCGGTCGCCCTCGTCAACGACACGGCGCGGATGCCCTCCGCGGTCCCGCAGCTCACGGGCGAGGGACGGCGTGTGGAGGCGACCCCGCGGCAGGCCCTCTCCTCGCTGGCCCGCCAGGTGATCGACATCCTCAGCGGTCCGGAGGGGGCCCTGCTCAAGGAGTGCGGCCGGCCCGAGTGCACGCAGGTCTACATCGACCGCTCCCGCGGCTCCCGGCGCGAGTGGTGCGCCATGGAGACCTGCGGCAACAGGGTGAAGGCCGCCGCCTACCGGGCCCGCAAGAAGGCCTCCGGCGATCCGGTCGTGGCCGGCGCCGACCGCCGGGCGGACAGGGTCTAGGCCGACAGCAGCCCGCTGATGCAGGCGTCCCAGTCGATGTACCCCGACTCGGCGCCGAGGGGGACGAGAGCGATGGCGGCCGCCAGGAACGCGGCCAGCGCCCCCGTCGCCACCCGCAGCACGGCCGTGCCCGACTCCCCGCCCAGTCCGATCAGGGTGCATCCGTCGGCCCCGGGGCGTACGTGGACGTCGCCGGATCCGGAGGGCACGCGCAGGCCGGCGAGCAGCAGCTCGCGGGAGACCACCCACACCGCCTCCCCGGTGCCGGGCACCCTGCCGAAGCGCATGCGCACCGCGTAGGGCTCGTCGGCGCCGTACCGGCACTCGACGGACAGCTCCAGCGTCGGCCCGGGGCCCGCTCTCAGGCGCATTGGCAGCCGTTCGACGATCGATTCCGTTGCTTCCATGGGATGCCCCGTCTCCCGTGCCGGCACCGGCCGACGTCCACCACGACGATGGAATGCGTCTGCCCCCGCCGCCCGGCCACCGCGATGGAGGAACGGCGGGGATCGTGGGGAGGAACCGCGTGTGCCGCCCGGTACGAGGGGTAGGCGCACCCACTCCCCCGGAACGGAGGAGATCGGCGGATGCGGAGGAGGCGGTCATGACCGACGACCCGATGGCGGACGACGTCTACCAGCCCACCGGCGGCAACGAGGAGCAGCAGGACGCGGCGCCCCTCGACCTCGAGGACGCGCTCGACGAACGCGACTACGACGACATCCTGGACGAGGGGTACTCCCCGCCCGAGCGGCCGCTGGGCCTGGACAAGGTGGGGGTCACCGCCGCCGAGCAGCGCGCCGGGGAGAGCCTCGACGAGCGTCTTGCCGAGGAGGTCCCCGACGACACGGTCTACCCCGGGGACGGGATCGGCGACCTGGCCGGAGGCGACGGCGAACCGGTCGACCCGCAGGCCGGGGCCGGGCGGGCGGGGCGTCTCGTCGCACCGGGCACGGGCACGGACGAGGACCCGGATTCCGACCTGTTCGCCGAGGACGTCGGCATCGACGGCGGTGCGGCCGGCGCCGAGGAGGCCGCCGTGCACATCGTCCCGGAGGACGACCCCTGGGAATGACCGGGGAGAGCGAGTGAGCGGCTCGGCAGCCGGTCTCACGCCGGACGGCGGCCCGCCTCAGGATGCGGTGCCGGCGTCCGGCATGTCGGCCCGGCCGCCGGGCCCCAGGACACCCGTGGCCCGGAACGGAGTCCGCTCGGCCAGCCGCGGCAGTTCCCGGCGGGAGAGCCGCAGGACGACGGACGGCAGCATCGCGCGCACCGGCTGGGCGGCCC
Organism: Streptomyces sp. NPDC088354; assembly: GCF_044753585.1. Lineage (NCBI taxonomy): Bacteria > Bacillati > Actinomycetota > Actinomycetes > Kitasatosporales > Streptomycetaceae > Streptomyces > Streptomyces sp. NPDC088354. The sequence continues at coordinate 25,617 of NZ_JBIVNJ010000022.1, forward strand.
GCAGCCACGGCGGCGCGTAGACCGCGGGGCCGCGGCGCTCGACGGCGTCGGTCAGACGCGCGGCCACGGACTCGACCGAGTACACCTTCCGCGCCGGTGGCGGCATGTGGGCCCGCAGCTCGCGCAGCACCGGGTGCTCGTCGGCGTCGCGGATCATGTCGGTGTCCGTCCAGTTCAGGTACGCGATGCCGACCGCCATTCCCTCGTGCGCGACCTCGGAGCGCAGTGACTGCGCGAAGGACTCCACGCCCGCCTTGGAAGCGCAGTACGCGCTCATCAGGGGTGCCGCGCCGATGGCGGCGAGGGAGGCGACCTGGAGGAAGTAGCCCTGTGTGCGCAGCAGCGAGGGCAGGAAGACGCGGGCCGTGGTCGCGCTGCCGATGAGGTTGACCTCGATGACGCGGCGCCAGACGGCGGGGTCGGACTCCACGAAGGGACCGCCCTCGGCGATACCCGCGTTGGCGATCACGATCGCCGGATCCCCCATCCGCTCGGCCACCTCGACGGCGACGCGGCGCATGGTGGCGTCGTCGGTGACGTCGGCCTCCCAGCACAGCGCCTGCGTGGGCAGCGACGTGGCCACGGCCGCGAGGGCGTGCTGCTCGCGGCCCAGCAGGGCGACCCGGGCGCCGCGCCGGGCCAGTTCCCTGGCCAGGCCGGCACCGAGGCCGCGTGCGGCGCCGGTCACGACGGCGACACGGTCGTGCAGTACGGACTGCTTCACCGGTACTCCCCCGTCCTCGCCGCGGCGCACCGCCCGGCCGGATCACCTCGCCCGCGCCGTGCGGCCCGCCTGGGCGTCGTCGGTCGGTCCCCACCCACGATCCGCCTGCGGGTCGCGCCGCGCATCACGGGCCCCCCGGTGGGCCCTGTGCGGTGGCGAAAGCGGGGTAGACGGAAGGTAGGGACCCTCGAAGGGAGACGCGCGGTGGCCGACACATCGATGAAAGCCGTGGGCTGGGCGCGGTCCTTCCCGGTGTCCGGCGGGGTACGGGCGGGCCGGCGCTGGACCCGCGAGCATCTGGACACCCTGGAGTGGACCGAGGACGCCCCGGGCACGGTCGACGACATCCTGCTCACGGTGTCCGAGCTGATCACCAACGCCCATGTGCACGCCCGCAGCGACGCCGAGCTCGTACTCACCTGGGACAGCCGGTGCCTGCACGTCAGCGTCCACGACTCGGGCGGTGAGATGCCCGCCCCGCGCCAGGCCGACGCGACCGCGACCGGTGGCCGCGGGCTGGCCCTGGTGGACGCCGTGGCCGACCACTGGCACACCCACTCCCGGCCCGACGGCAAGACGATCACCGCCTGCTTCACCCCGCCCGTCAGGCCGGAGGGTCCTGACTCCTGAGACGGCCGGCCGGCTCCCCCTCGCGGTCGGCCCAGCGGCGTACGACCGGGGCCAGGTAGTCCACCGCGCGGTCGCCGAGGGCAACCACGTCGCCCGGGGACCCGACGAACCCGATCCCGTCGAACTCCGGCTCCAGGCCCAGCGCGGTCTCGGACGCCACCAGGGCCGCGAAGCGTTCGCGCAGCAGGGCCTCGGGCCTCGGCGGGGCGAGGAACAGCACACCGACCGTGCCGTTGGCGGCGCGGGTGACGGCCCAGAGCGCCAGGTCGCCGGGCGGGACGACGGTGCCGGTCTCCTCGGCGAGTTCGCGGGCGGCGTGCCGGCGCAGCGCGGCCAGGTCCAGCGTCTCGTCAGCCGCCGGCGGTTCGGCGGATCCGCCGGGCAGCTGCCGACGGCGGAGGGCGGCGGTCCACGGCGCCATCCGGCCGATCAGCAGGCGTCCGTCCTCGTCGGGCTGCATCACGGCGACGAACAGCGAGGGAAGCCAGCCGGCCGCCCCGGGGAACCGGCGCAGGACGTGCCGCCGGTAGGTCGTCCTCGCCCAGGACAGGACGAGGGAGTCCGGACCCTCGCGGTCCAGCCCGACGCATGCCGCGACCGGCCCGTCGAAGAGCGCCGGTGCCGCCGCGACGGCCGCGTCCCAGGCACGGTCCATGGCCGACCGCAGGCCGGGCGGCAGCGCGGGGGTGTCGACCTCGACCATGCGGATGCGACGGGCCTCCAGCAGCACGACGCCGCGGGCGGGCGGCGGCACCGGCCCGGTCACGAGGCGGCCGCGGGCACCCGGACCGGGACCGGCCCGGCGAAGCCGGTGAACGTCATGACGCTCCGGTAGCGGCTGCCGTCGGGGTAGGCGAGGTCCTCCTCGAAGCGGGTGACCCGCCCTCCGGCGTCCACCCAGGCCGTGCACGAGACGCCCTTCGTCCCCGGGACGTCCTCACGTGGCGTGAGGATCGCGTAGGTGTGGGGGTCGACGTCCGCGAACGCCCCGGCGGCGATGAACCCGGAGAGCCGGTACAGCGGCCGGCCGCCGGCCCCCGCGCGGAGCCGGCGGCGGGCGTTGGCGGGCTGGCGGGCCAGCAGCTGGGCGACGGCGTGGACCTGCATGATCTGGTTTCCCGGCGGCGCCTTCGCGAGCGGGTCGCGCCACCAGCCCCGCACGGTCCGTCCGCGGTCGTCGACCTCGCGCACCCAGGCCCCGGTGGGCAGCAGCACCTCCTGGGCCTCCTTGTACCGGTCGGGTTCCACGGAGGAGATGGAGAACGCGCCGGTCGTGCGGGCGCCGAGGTTCAGGGTTCCCTCGACCCGCTGGGCCGGCGCGGACGGCGCGCCGGGGGCCCTCTCGGTGCGGACGCGGGCCGAGTAGGGATGCGCGGCACGCTGGGCCAGGGCCTGTCCCACGGCGGAGTCCGGCAGCGGCGCCACGGTGCGCGGCGGGCGCGGGTCCGCCGTGTCCGGCGGACCGTCGCAGCCGGCCAGGACGAGCAGTGCGGCCAGGGCCGCGGGGCCGGTGAGGCGCAAGGCCGGCGGTGTCATGCGCGCAGTATGGCGCGCGCGGGTGTGCGGGAGGTGAGCCGCGGGCAACGGTTCCGATCCGGTCGCCGGTGGAGGCGTGCCGCTCAGGCCGGTCCCCGGCGGGCGGTCTGTTCCTCGCCCCGCCGGTGCGGGACGCCGGCTCGGGCCGCGGTCCTGGTGCCGGTCGCGTGCGCTGCGGGGGGCGCCGTTCCCGGGAAACACTGGTGGGTGCCCCCAGCTGCCGTTCGGCGGCACGGGCGTCGGAGCAGCGGCGGCGCACCGCCACCAATGCCACGTCGTCGTGGAGTTCCCCGTCCGTGTACGCGGTGAGGTCGGCCAGCAGGCGCTCGATGACCCGGTCCGGGCCGCCGTCCTTGGACAGGGAGGCGAACCGGTCCAGGGCCGGGTAGAAGACGCCGGCGGGGTCACGGGCCTCCAGGAGACCGTCGGTGTGGAGGAGCAGGATGTCGCCGACCTCGAAGCGGAAGGTGTCGACGCGGAAGTCCTGTCCGGGGTTCGCGACGCCCAGCGGGGGCGCCGGATGGGTCAGGTCGAGCACGTCCACCTCGTGGCCGCGCGCGAGCATCGGATGCGGGTGGCCGCAGCTGATGACACGGACGACCGGGACGTTGTCGGGGATCTCGGCCACGAGCACGGTGACGAAGCGCTCGCCGGCATGGGCGTCCCGTTCGCCGGCCTGCTCGAAATGGCGGGCCATGCTCGCCTCCAGCGCGATGGCGACCCCCTTGAGGAAGGTGTCGCGGTGCGCCGCCTCGCGGAAGGCGCCCAGGACGGTGGCGGCGTCGTCGACGGCCGCCAGGCCCTTGCCCCGGACGTCGCCGATCAGCAGGCGGACGGCGCCCTCGACCCGCTCCGCCGCGTAGAGGTCGCCGCCGATGCGCGCGTGGGCCGCGGCCGAGCGGTAGGCGGTGGCCATGTCCACGCATCCCACGCGGCACGGCAGCGGCCGCAGCAGAGCGCTCTGCGCGGTCTCCGCGACCGAGCGGACGGCCCTCAGCGTCTGCCGGTCGGTGTGCCGCATGCGCCAGAAGGCCAGCACGAGTCCGCACACCACGAGCAGGTCCAGCACGTGGATGGGCAGGATCGGCGAGTGGCCGAGGCCGTCGTGGAGGTCCACCGCCACGGAGCCGGCGCACGCCAGGACGGTCATGTGGATGGTGGCGAGCGCGCTGTAGAGCGTCGCGGTCAGGGCGGGCACCGCCACGAGCAGCGAGGCCAGGTGCACGTCCATCGGGATGAGCAGGCTCAGGAGGGTGATGACGAGCAGCACGGCCGCGGCGAGGGCGAGGGGCGCCTGCCGTCGCAGGAGCGGTCCGAGGGCTCTGTACACCGGTTGCCGCGGCGCGGCGGGCTCTGCCCAGGCCGCCGCGGGTCGTGACCGACCCGAACTCGACATCGGAACCTCCGACCGCGCCGTCGAGGCGCTGTTCCCTTGGTCAGCACGGTGGAATGTCGGAAATATTTCCCTTTGCGGATTTATTCGGCATCCAGTGCCGAAGTCGTCCCGGTGCGGGCACCGTCCGCCGCCCGGCCCCGTCCGGCGGGCCGTCCGCGGATCCGCTGCCTGGCCTCACGGTGTGATCGCGCCCTGGGACCGCAGACGTTTCCTGGAAGGGGTGTCGGCAGTGGGCGCGGCGGCCTTCGCGGGTGGCTGCTGGGCCTCGCGGCGCCCGCCGCACCTGGGCGCGGGCACGGGTCTGGACGTACGCGCCGAGAACGCGCGACCGGGTGACCGCGACTGGGAGCTAGCGCCCACCTGTCGGCTGTCGTCAGCCGCGCGCGTGTCCCGATCCCACCGGGTTCCCGTCGGCCCGCGTGATGCGCCGCCCGGGGCGGCGACCCCTGCCGGGCGGTCGCCGGGCCGGTACCGTACCGACTGGACGGTACCCCGCCTGATGGTCCACGACCCGACCGAGGAGCCCCGCATGCCGCGTGCGAAAGCCAACGGGATGGAGATCGAGTACGACACCTTCGGCAGCCCAGGGCATCCCGCCCTGCTGCTCGTCATGGGTCTGGGCGCACAGATGACCACATGGCGGCCGGAGTTCTGCACCGCCCTGGCGGAGCAGGGCTTCTTCGTCGTCCGCTTCGACAACCGCGACAGCGGGCTGTCTACCGGCCTCGACGGGCACGGTGTGCCGGACATCGGCGCGGTCCTGCGCGGCGACACCTCCGGCGTGCCGTATCGGCTCGCCGACATGGCACAGGACGCCGCCGACCTGCTCGGTGCCCTGGACATCCCGGCCGCCCACGTCGTCGGGGCGTCCATGGGCGGCATGATCGCCCAGCAGTTGGTGATCGACCACCCGGAGCGCGTGCTGTCGCTGTGCTCGATCATGTCCACCACCGGGGACCGCTCCGTGGGCCGTGCCTCCGAGCGGGCCCGGGCCGTCATGCCCGGCCCCGACGCCGCGTCCCTGGACCGCGACGGGGTCATCGCCGCCGGCGTCCGGCGCGCCGCGGTGATCGGCTCGCCCGGCTACCCCGTCGCGGAGGACGCGCTCCGCGAGCGCGTCACCGCGGCCCTCGACCGCGCGCACCGCCCGGACGGCTACACCCGCCAGTACGCGGCCATCCTCGCCTCCCCCGACCGCACCGCCGGGCTCCGCTCCGTCACCGTCCCGACCCTGGTCGTCCACGGCGAGGACGACTGCCTGGTGGACCGCAGCGGGGGCGAGGCGACGGCCGCCGCCGTCCCCGGCGGCGAACTCCTGCTCTTCCCCGGCATGGGCCACGACCTGCCCGAGGCACTGTGGCCGTCGATCATCACCGCCGTCGCCCGCAACGCCTCCCGGGCGGGGTGAGGCCAGGCCGCCCCGGGGTGCCGGCGAGGGGGTCCGGCAGTACCCCTTTGCCGCCGGGGCGGCCGGAAGGCGCGGCGTAGCGTGGAGACATGGACGACCACGCGGACCCCCGCGGGGGCGAACTCGGCGAGTTCCTGCGCTCCCGCCGGGCGAAGATCTCCCCCGAACGGGCGGGCCTGACGCCGGCACCCACGGCGCGGCGGGTGCCGGGACTGCGCCGTGAGGAAGTCGCCCAGCTGGCGGGGGTCAGCGTCGACTACTACGTGCGGCTGGAGCGCGGCCGTGCCGTCAACGTCTCCGAGAGCGTGCTCGACGCGATCGCCCGCGCGCTGCAGCTGACCGGCGACGAGCGAGGCCACCTGTTCCGGATCGCCAAGCCGGTGCGCAGCCGTCCGCGCCCCGTGCCCGCGCAGCGGGTGCGTCCGGGGCTGTACCGGATCCTCGACACGCTGACGGAGGTCCCCGCCCTGGTCGTGGGGCGCCGCACGGACGTCCTGGCCACCAACCGGCTGGCCCGTGCGCTCTACACGGACTTCGACGCGCTGCCGCAGCGCGAGCGCAACATGGCGCGGTTCATCTTCCTCCACGACGAGGCACGGGCACTGTACGAGGACTGGGAGGGCGTCGCCCGCACCACCGTCGCCGCCCTCCACCTCTACGCGGGGGAGCACCCGCACGACGCCCGCCTCACCGAACTGGTCGGCGAACTCTCCCTGCGGGACAGGGACTTCCGTACCTGGTGGGCCGCGCACGACGTGGAGCGCCGCACCTTCGGCAGGAAGCTGTTCCACCATCCGGTGGTGGGCGACCTCAGCCTCGACTACGAGGCCCTCGCGGTCACCGGTGACGCCGATCAGGTCCTCGGCATCTACACGGCCGAGCCCGGTTCCTCCTCCGAGCAGGCCCTCGCCCTCCTCGCCTCATGGAGCGGCGACCCTGCCCCGCGGCCCCGGTTCACGGGTTCCTGACCGCACGCGCGCCGCGCTCGCGGGCGCTCCTTCGTCTCGTAGGGTCGGCACAGCAGACCGGCAGGGGGCAGGGAAACGATGCCGCAGCACCGCGAGGACGAGAGCGCCGACGAGGTGGCCGCCCGCTACGGGCTGGAGCCGCTGCCGTTCGAGGGCGGCCGGTTCCGCCGTACATGGGCGGGACCGCCGGACGGAACGGGGCGCCCGGCGGGCTCCGCGATCCTGTTCCTGCTCAGTCCCGACGAGGACGGCTTCTCCGCACCGCACCGGCTGCCCGCCGACGAGGTGTGGCACTTCTACCGGGGCGACCCGGCCGAACTCCTGCTGCTCGCACCGGACGGGCGCTCGCGCACCCTGCTGCTCGGCGACGAGGCCGACCGCCGGGTGCAGTGGACGGTGCCGGCCGGGACGTGGATGGCGGCACGGGTCGCACCCGGCGGACGCTGGTCGCTGTGCGGGACGACCATGGCACCCGGTTTCGTCCCCGCGGACTTCGAGGCCGGCGACCCCGGCATGCTGGCCGCCCGCTATCCCGCGCACGCCGCACTGATCCGCGCTCTGAGCCGTCCGGCGGGCGCCGCCGGACGCGCGGCAGCCGACAGCACGCACAGGGAACAGGAATGACCGGAAGCCCCGGCTTCGGCCTCACCGGACAGGTCGCCCTCGTCACCGGGGCCAGTGGCGGCATCGGGACGGGCGTCGCCCGGTGCCTCGTGGACGCGGGCGCGTCGGTCGTGCTGCACGCCCACCGCCGCGCCGACGCCGTCAAGGCCCTGTCCGCCGGCATCACCGCCGCGGGCGGCAGCGCCCGCACACTGAGCGCGGACCTGACCCGGCCGGACGAGACGGGTGAACTCGTCGCGGCCGCGGCCGCCTGGGGCGGACGGCTGGACGCGGTCGTCCACTGCGCGGGCATCCAGCCGGTGCGGGAACTCGCCGGGATGGACGACGCCGCATGGCGCGAGGTCATCGACGCGAATCTCCACGCGGCCTTCGGGGTGGTGCAGGCCGCCGCCGCGCACATGTCCCGGCAGGGCGGCGGTTCGATCACCGCCATCGCCTCCGTCGAGGGCGGCCGCCCCGCCCACGGTCACGCCCACTACAGCGCCGCCAAGGCCGCGCTGATCATGTTCACCCGGGCGGCCGCCGGCGAGTACGGGCCCATGGGAATCCGCGTCAACACCGTCTCCCCCGGTCTCATCGACCGCCCGGGCCTGGCCGGGGACTGGCCCGACGGAGTGCACCGCTGGACCGCGGCCGCGCCCCTGGAGCGCCTCGGCACCCCCGCGGACGTCGGCGCGGCCTGCGTCTTCCTCGCGTCCCCCGCCGCCTCCTGGATCACCGGCCACGACCTCGTGGTCGACGGCGGGATCGGGGCGCGCCCCGGCTGGTGACCGGCCGCCCCGGACCCACCGGTCCGGGGCGGTCCGTCGTCACGCCGTGGCGGCCGGGACCGGCTTCGTGGCCGGCGCCGCGGGTTTCGCGGGCGTCGCCGGCTGCTCGTCGCGGTAGAAGATGTCGATGTCGACCTCCTCGCCGCCGACGATCAGCGTGTCCCACGGCCCGCTGTCGATCAGGGTGCGCAGGGTCTCGCTCCTGAGCGTCTCCAGGTGCGCCCGCAGCGTCTCGTCGTCGGGCATGCCGGGGATGCGCGGCGCGAGACGGTCGCGGATCGCGCGGAGCTGCTCCATGAGGCCGTCGATGTCGGACGCGCGGTCCAGTTCCCCGTCCAGGGCGGCGGTCTCGGCGATGCTCTGGGCGATGACCTCCTTGATGGCACGGCTGACGCCGTTCTCGTCCGTGGTGATCATGGCGTTCCAGGCGCGGCTCTTGTGCCGGTACTGGAGCATCGACATGGCCGCCTCGTGCCGGACGAAGTCGGCGTCGCGGAGCGGCCGGCCGCGCCAGGTGCCGCTGAGCGTACGGGCGAGGGAAATGGCCGAGCCCAGGCCGCTGTTGAGGCCGCGCCCGGGCCAGAAGTGGATGGCGTTGGCTGCGTCGCCGAGCAGGAAGCCGTACGTGCCAGGGGTGGACGAGGTGCCCGGGTAGAGGCGGGCGGTGAAGCGGGGGCGCTGCACCATGTCCAGCCGGAAGGCGGTGACCGCGCTCAGGTCGTCCTCGGGCACTCCGAAGAGCGCCAGGCCTTCCTTGACCCGCTTCCACAGGGCCGAACCCCTGATGAGCGCGGGCAGGAAGAGGGTGCTGTGGGTGGAGCAGTGGAAGTCGCCGTGCTCGTCGCGTCCCATGACGCAGGGGCGGGAGGCGATGCACTCCTCGAAGACCTGCCGGACGGGGTCGATGCCGACGACCTCCTTGGCCTCGGCGTCGGTGAGGCGCATGTTGAGGAAGCCCTCGCCGCGCAGGGCGTTGAGCAGGAAACGATTCTGCGCCACGGTCAGCAGCACGGTCATCGGGTCGGACAGCCCGGACTTGACGCGCAGTCCGAGGACGACGTCCTGGATGTGCTCGCCGGCCAGGGAGTAGATCGACTTGTCCGCGGTGCCGAACTTCTCGGTGAAGTACTCGCGGGTGCGGGACCGGCCGCCCTCGCAGATCGCGAGCACGTGGTCCTTGGCGACGCTCTCGCGGTGCTCGATCGCGTCGAAGCGGGCGGGCACCAGGCGGATGCGCTCCCGCTTCTCGTTCGCGAGGGCGAGCAGGGTGTCCTCGATGTAGGCGATGCGTATGTTGCGGGGGCTGAAGCCGCGGATCGAGTCGGGTCCGGCCGGCCACATCTCGGTGTAGGTGCCCTCCGTGAACAGCCGGGCCTGGACCTCCTCGGGAAGGTTCAGGTACTGGCGGCTCTGCACGGTGACGACCTGCTGCCGGCGGACATTGCCCTGTCCCTCGCTCTTCCACACGACCCGGTCGCCGTCCTGCGTCCAGCGGCCGTCGTAGACGGTGACGGAGACCCGGCGGCCCATCAGGTGCTCCAGCAGCAGGGCGAACGACAGGCCCACCGGGCCGCCGCCCGCCACCGTCACGTTCAGCACCGGGCCGGGCTCCTCGGGCTCGGCCGGCGTCATCAGCGACTGCAGGAGGGAGAGATCGAGGATCGTCTCCATCGGGTCGGCCGCCTCGAAGCAGAAGGTCTCCTCACCGATGGCGATGAGGTCGCCGGGCTGGAGCACGTGCGAGGTCACGCGTTCCCCGTTGACCCGCGTCCCGTTGCTGCTGCCCCGGTCGTAGAGCACGAAGCCGTGGTTCTCGCGACGCACCTCCGCGTGGAACCGCGAGGCGCTGACACTGGCGATCACCACCGTGTTCTCGGCCTTGCGGCCGAAGGTGAGGGGCTTCTCGCCGATACCGAACCTCTCCCCGGCCAGAGAGCCTTGACGCCCAACAATCTCAGGAGGCATAGGTCACTCATTTCCACGTCACAGTACCGATGAGAACAACGCGGGCACCGGCCGCCGAACCGCTGCGCGCCGCGTCACGCCACACGCCGGCCACCCCTCGTCCACCGGGTCCACGTGCACCGGTCCCCGATCGGTTCACCGGCTCCCGCGCCCCGGACCCGCCCTGATCATCCCGCACCGGGGAAGCCCTGCCCACCTCCCACGCACCGCCATCTGTCAGCCCTGGGCGACAGTTTCCTCCGAAGTGGCGCCAAATCGACTTATCGAAGCTCCAGTTGTCCGAAAGTCGACAAGTGGGCTGCCCGGAACCCGTCCCCGCGTCATCACCGAGTGCCCTGTGGTGCGGGCGACATGGATGCGCCGCAGGACGGCGGGGCTCCCGGAGCGTCCGGTGGGGCGTCGTCACACCGGAGGCCGCGCCACGGTCGGGTGGCGAGGAGGAGAAGGGCCGCACCGGCGACCGGGGGGGTGGGTAGTCGTCGGTGCGGCTCTGGGGAGCGTCTGCCCCGGCTCCGGCGTTCCATTCCGGCTCCCGGCCGGTGTCCCGCCCGGGAGATTCACGCCCTCATCGCGTGACGGCGGCGTCCAGGAGCGGGGCGAGCTCGCCGGCGACGGTGGTGAGGGCGCGTACGTCCCGTTCCGCGCGGGCGATCACGAGAGCGCCCTCGATGGCGCTGATCATCAAGGTGGCGAGCGGTTCGGCCCGCTCCCCCGGCACGCCCATGTCGCGCAGGGCCGCCGCGACCGGTCCGGTCCACGTCGCGAACGCGGCGGCCGCGGCGGCGCGCACGGAGTCGGTGGAGCCGGCGCAGTCGACCGTGGCGGCGGCGACGGGGCACCCCGCGCCGAAGCCGGAGGCGCGGAACTCGTCGGTCCACTGGGCGACCATGGCGGCGAACAGGCCGCCCGGTGTCGGCTCGGGCAGACCGGCGAGGAAGCGGGCCACCCGGTTCCCGGCGTAGCGGCCGGCCCAGGCTACGGCCTCGTTGACCAACTGCTCCTTGCCGCCCGGGAAGTAGTGCTGCAGGGAACCGCGGGGGGCCTCCGCGTGGACGGCCACCTCGCGCATGCCCGTCGCCGTGACACCGCCGCGCCTGATGAGCTGCGCGGCACTGAAGACCATGCGCTCGCGCGGCCCGCGCCCGGATCCCGCCATGACCCACCTCCCGACTGCGCCCACGACCTGGCCGACGCCCGCGCCGCGGGGCAGTGCGGTCCCGCGGACGGGGTGGCGGCAGGCGCCACGATCACTATTATGACAGCCGTCATAACAGTCGGGATGGACCGGTCGGAACGGCGGTGCGTGATGGACGTGGGATTCATCGGCCTGGGGATCATGGGGCAGCCCATGGCCCTGAACCTGGCCGGGTCCGGAGTGCCGCTGGCCGTCTGGAACCGCACCGCGGAACGATGCGAGCCGTTGCGCGCGGCCGGCGCCCACGTGGCCGCCGGGCCCGACGAGGTCTTCGCCCGGTGCCGGGTCGTGGTCCTCATGCTGGCCGACGGTCCCGCGATCGACGCCGTACTGGACCGCGGCGGGCCCGCGTTCGCGTCCCGGGTCGCCGGGCATGCCGTCGTCCACATGGGCACCACCTCGCCGGAGTACTCCCGCGCGCTGGAGGCCGACGTCCGGGCCGCCGGCGGCGCCTATGTGGAGGCACCGGTGTCCGGCTCCCGCAAGCCCGCGGAGGCGGGGCAGCTGGTGGGAATGCTCGCCGGGGAGCCCGCCGCGGTCGAGGAGGTACGGCCGCTGCTCGCGCCCCTGTGCCGGGAGACCTTCGTCTGCGGGCCCGTTCCGGGCGCGCTGCTGATGAAGCTGTCGGTCAACCTGTTCCTGATCACGCAGGTCACGGGACTCACCGAGGCGTTCCACTTCGCGGAGCGGCAGGGCCTGGACACCGGGCAGTTCCTCGACGTCCTCGACGCCGGGCCGATGGCCAGCGCCGTGTCCCGGATGAAGGCGCCCAAGCTGAGGGAGCGGGACTTCGCCGCCCAGGCCGCCGCCGCCGACGTGCTGCACAACAACCGCCTCATCGCGGAGGCCGCGCGCCGCGCGGCACTCGCCTCACCGCTGCTGGACGTCTGCCACGCCCTCTTCGAGGAGACCGTCGAACAGGGCGACGGCCACCGGGACATGGTGGCCGTGCTCCGCGCGATCGAGGCCCGCACGACCGCGGGCGACCGCCGCGGGGCCGCGGCCGCGGGCCTGAGGGAAGGTGCACGGCCGTGACCGGCACCGACGCCTCCGCGACCCCGCCCCCGACCGCCCGGCGCATGTGGTGGCTCCTCGAACCCGTCCACTCCGTCACCTACTTCGCCCCCGAGGCACGTGCCGCCTCCGAGGCTGCCGGGCTGCGCGGCTTCTGGCGCGGCTACTTCGCCTGCCGCGCGGCGCCCCTGGGCCCCGTCGGCGCGGCCCCGGTCACCGCCGCCTTCTTCGCCTTCGCCCCGGGCATGGTGGCCCGCGCCCTGCCGGGTGTCTGGCAACTGGCCATGCCGGAGACGGCATTGGCGGTGCGTGCCCGGGGCGCCGGCGCCGCGCTGCGCCGGCTGCTCGCCGGGCACGAACCGGCGGCCGAGGAGGCGGTGGCCCTGCTGCGCCCGGTCACCGGCGCGCTCGACATCGCCGGCCGCGTCCTGGCCGCCGCCAACGCGGCCCTGCCGCTGCCGGCCCACCCTCTCGACGAGCTCTGGCACCACGCGACCGTGCTCCGCGAACACCGCGGTGACGGCCATGTCGCCGCCCTCGTCACGGCGGACCTCGACGGCTGTGAAGCCCTGCTCCTGCGCTCGGGCATCGACCTGCCCCGCGGCGAACTCCAGCCCCACCGCGGCTGGACCGACGACGAATGGACCGCCGCCCGCGCCCGCCTCACCGCCCGCGGCCTGCTCGACGCCGACGGCGTTGCCACCGACGACGGCCGGGCCGCCCACCGGTCCCTCGAAGCCGCCACCGACCTCGCCGCCGCCCGCCCCTGGTCCGCGCTCTCCCCGGCAGACCTCGACCGGCTCTCCGCCGTCCTGTCGGCCCCGGCCCACGCCTGCGCCGCGGCGCTCCCCTACCCCAACCCCACCGGGGCTCCGGCACCTTGAGGGTGCGGCCCGGGGAACGGCGGCGGCCGGCGGCCCGTTGTCGGTCCGGGGAGGACGCTCGGATGAAGACCCGCGACCGGGCCGGCGGTGTGCCCGGCCCCAGGACGCCCTGGGACGAGATCACGCCCGGCCTCTGGATGGGCGGGCACGTCCGGACGGACGAGTACGGCACCGTTCACCCGGTCGTCGTGGCCTGCGGGTTCGACGTCGTCGTCAGCCTGGTCGACCTCCCCGGACACGGGCCCGGCGACCCCCGCGTCGAGCACGTGGTCGCCGATCTCCCGGACGCACCTCTCACGGCCGGGCAGCTCGCCACGGTCGCGCGGCTCGCCCGCGGGGCCGCCCTGGCCGTCCGCGACGGCCGCACCACCCTGGTCCGGTGCCACGCCGGGTACAACCGCTCAGGACTGGTCGTGGCGCAGACACTCGTCGAACTCGGCCATGACGCGGCCTCCGCGATCGCCCTCGTCCGGCGGCACCGCTCGCCGTGGGCCCTGAACAATCCCGTCTTCGAGCAGTACCTGCGGTGCGGTCTCGACGTCGCCGGACTCCTGGCCGGGCTGGAGCCGCGGCCGTAGCGTCACACCGTGACGACGACCTTCGCCCGGGCGTGCTCCACTTCCAGGTAGCGGATGGCCTCCGGCGCCTCCGACAGGGGGTAACTGCGGTCGACCACGGGGGCGATGACGCCCGACTCGGCGAGCTCGCGGAGCGTCGAGAGGTTCTCCGGGCCGGGTTCGGCGACGAGTACGAGGACGCGGCGGCGCGCGAGACGCGCGACGATCTGCCCGCGCAGCATCAGGCCCATCGGCCCGACGAGGCTGCCGCCCTTGGAGACGCCGCCGCCGGACAGCACCAGCGTGCCGGTGGGGTTCAGCACGCGCAGCAGGGTGGTCAGCGAGCGGTTGCCGACGAGATCGAGGACGAGGTCGTACCGCCGCCCGTCGCGCGCGAAGTCCTCACGGGTGTGGTCGACGACCCGCCCGGCACCGCAGGACCGGACGAGGTCCGCGGTGCGCGTGCTGCACACGCCGGTCACGGCTCCGGTGGAGTGACGGCTGCCGTCGCGGGTGTCCCGGAGAAATCCATCCCGACTTCGCGACCCTGTCGACTGTGGTCGGCGCCGTGGTGCTGTCGCGGGCCGTGGCGGCCGCCGGCCCCCGGCCACGGGTGGGGCGGGACCGCCGCAATTCGGTCCCGCCCCACCCATCTGCCGCCCGGGGGCCGGCCCGGACGGTCAGTGCGAGGCGCCGGTGCGCTCCTCGATACGGCGCAGCGCCTGCTTGAGGTACCCGGCGAAGCGCGGGTAGTTCTCGCTCATCGGGAAGTGCCCGATCTCCTTCATCTCGATGAACTCCGCCCCCCGGATCCGCTCCGCGGTCCGGGCGCCGTCCTCGGGCGTGGTGAGGTAGTCGTACTCGCCGGTCATCATGATCACCGGACAGCGCTCGCCGTCGATCTCCCCCAGCCGGCCGCGCAGGTCGTGGTCGACGGAGTAGAAGTACAGGTCGCCCTTGAACGCCTCCGAGCCCTGGCTGTAGTAGAACCAGGTGGCCCACCGGTCCTTGTCCGGCGACTGCGGGGCCATCAGGTCCCAGACGCCGCTGGCGCACACCTGGGCGGCGTTGGCGTGCGGGTGCTGCCACCAGTCGAGGTAGAAGCCGGGCGAGTAGTCGGCGCCCTCGACCGGGATGACGGCCTTGAAGCGGTCGGGATGGCGCAGGGCCAGCTGCAGGGCCACGTTGCCGCCGAAGGAGGACCCCATGAAGATCGGGTCGTCCAGGCCGAGCGCGTCGCAGAAGGCGGTGATGAAGGCGACGTAGTGGTCGGCGGAGAGCTTGTACTCCTCCTTCCACCACTCCTTGTTCAGCGGCGGGTCGGTCTTGCCGTGACGGGCGAGGTCGTAGGCGATGACGCGGTGGTTCGCGGTGATCTCCCCGTCCTCCAGGAGGCCCATCCACTGGTGGTTGTGGCAGCCGGCGGTGTGCTGGCAGACCAGCGGCTGGCCCTGGCCGCTCTCCAGGTAGAACACCTTGTACTGGACGTCCTCCACGTCGATCGTCACGTAGTGGCCGGTCACCGGCGAGATGCGGGACGGAGTGCTCATCGGGGGTCCTTTCGGCAGGCGGCGGGTCAGCCCAGCGGCCCGGTGACGCGGAGCAGTTCGAGCTGCCGGGTCAGGCAGCGCAGGTTCTGCATGAGGACCAGCAGGTCGCCCTCCAGGCGCATGTCCCGCTGGAAGGTCGCCGCCCAGATGCCGTGGTACATCGGCTTCGGCATTGGCTTGCAGAACTCGCCCCAGGTCCCGGCGCTCGCCCTGATCGCGAAGTCGTACGCCGTCAGCGGCTCCGGGTCCGTGACCAGTTCCTCCACCCGGCCGCGGTGCATCCGCACCAGGAAGCTGTGCCGCTCCATGTCGAGGAGGTACGTGCAGGAGAAGTAGGCGCCGTGGGCCTGCACCTCGGGGTCACCGTCACTGAGCCGGCGGAACTCCGCCACCGGGCCGCTCTCCGTCGCTGTCGCCATGAGTCCACTCCTCGGTCGCACCGCGTCCTGGTCGCACCACGTCACTTCCCGCCCAGCCAATACCGCCTGCGGTGGCTTCGGCCCGCGACCACGCCGCACCGCCCTCCCAGGCCCACCCGGCAGGCCGAAGGCCACACCCCGTCTCCCCGGGAAGGGGACGTGCTGTCGAGCTTTCTCCGTCGCCGGGCCGTGCGGCTCACCGAAAGCGAGAATTACCCGGCCGGCACCCTGTGGAATGCGCAAAGACGCAGGCCACACCACGTGAACAAGGCCGTGAACGGGCTTATGGTGGGAGGGCGTCCGTTCGCGGAAAGAGCTGGTGAGCCGCCATGACGACTGCATCCCCTCCCGCACGCCCCGTGCGGGAGGACTGGCAGGCCCTCGCCGATCTGTGCACGTCGGTCAGGACCGAGGTGCCCCGGCTGACCGCGGGGATCGTCGACCGCATCCGCGAGGAGATCCCGGAGTACCACATCGTGCCGCGCGACGAGCACGAGGCGGGCGTCCGCGAGCAGTTCGCCGGGCTCCTCACCGGCCTGATCACCCGGCGCGGGCCCTCGCCGGAGGAGAGCGAGCACGCCCGCGCCCTGGGACGCGACCGCGCCCTGGAGGGCCTGCCCTTGCAGGCCCTGATCGGCGCCTTCCACGTGGGCTACCGGGAGATCTGGAACGTCCTGCTGACCCGCGCCGACGCGCGCGGCGAGAACCTCAGCCGGCAGCTGGTGCGCCTGGTCGGCACCGTGTGGACCTGGGTCGAGCAGGCCACCGGCGCCGCGGCCGAGGCCTACAACGACACGATCCGGGCCCAGGAAGCGGCCCAACTCGGCCTGACCTACCGGTTCTTCGAGGCCCTGTACGCCCCGTCGCCCGCCGAGGTGGACGTGGCCCGGCTCGCGCACTCCCTCGGTTTCGACCCGGCCGGGACCTTCCAGGCGGTGTGCGCCCCGTCCGTGGCCTGGGCGGACGAGCAGCTCGCCGAACTGCGCGGGCGCGTCGGTCGCAGGACGGGCAACATGCGGTGCGCCAACCGGGGCGCCACCATGGTGGCGGTCGTGCAGTCCATGCCGGTCGAGGTCCTGGTCGAGGCGATGCGCCGCCATGACCCGCGGCTGCGGATCGGCACCGGGCTGGTGCGCTCCGGACTCGCCGGGGCGGCCGCCAGCATCGTCGACGCCCAGGAGGCGCTCGCGCTGGCGGGCGCCGACGGGAAAGCCGTGTCCTTCGGCAGCGCATGGCTCGCGGCGACGCTGCTCCCGCAGGCCGGCCGACTCATGCCGCTGCTCGAGGCCGCCGCGGAGCCCGCCGCGTCCCACCCCGACCTCGCCGTCACGGTGCGGGGCTTCGCCGACCACGGCTTCTCGCTCACCGCGACGGGCCGGGCGCTGCACCTGCACCCCAACACCGTGAAATACCGCCTGGCCCGCTGGCGGGAACTGACCGGCTGGGACGTGCACACCTGGCCCGGCCTGTCGGCGAGCCTGCTGGGGCTCGGCCTGCTGGAGGCCGGGGCATTCGAGGGCTGCGGCCACGAACGGCCCCATCAGATGTGACTGAGTCCATTCTGCGACCTACGGTCGAAGGACCGCCGTGGAGGCGTGCCGCCGCCTGCGCGGACGCCTCCCCCGCCCCCACTCCCCCCGCACGGAGCCCACGTGAAGTGTTACGACTGCCTCCAGGAAGCCCGCCGGGACACCGAGGGAATCGGCATCTGCTCCCGCTGCAACCTGTTCGTCTGCGCGGACCACTCCCTTGTCATCCGGCACCTCGTCCACCAGCCGAACGGACTGGGGCGGGCCACGAGCCGCCTTCCGGCACGCAGGCTCGTCTGCACCACCTGCCGCGCCGCCGAGACGTCCGCCACCAGCGGCGACTTCGCCGGGGCGGGTCAGAATTGACCTCGCCCACACCGGCGGACGGCGCCGCGGGGCATGCGGCGGGCGACCTGCTCAAGCGCAAGGGGCTGCGCAGCACCGCACAGCGCCGGGCCATCCTCACGGCGCTGCTGGGACACCCCCATTCCACGGCCTCGGAGCTGGAGGCCCGCATCGGCCCCGGCTCCACCGCGGGCGGCCGCCTGTCACGGCAGGGGCTCTACAACGTGCTGGACGACCTGACCCGGGCGAGGCTCATACGCTGCATCGAGCCGGCCGGCTCCCCCGCGCGGTTCGAACTGCGCGTGGGCGACAACCACCACCACCTGGTCTGCCGCGGCTGCGGGCTGATCGAGGACGTCGACTGCAGCGTCGGCGTGGCCCCCTGCCTGGAACCGGTGGAGGACAAGGGCTTCGTGATCGACGAGGCCGAGATCATCTGGTGGGGCCTGTGCGCGTCGTGCCGGGGCGGGACCGCCACCGAGTCGTAGCGCCCGCCACGCCCCGGCGCTCCCGTTCGCGCGGGCCGACTCGCGCGTCCCGGCGGCCGTGGTCCGGTCGCGACCCGGAAGGCCCGGCCGAGGAACGACGCCGATCCCGGTCCTGAGCGGCATCCGCAGCCCCGTGACGGACTCCCCGGCTGTCGCCCGGGACGGCGGATCGCGGGCACAGTGCACACGGCGTCCTGGGCCGAGACCCGGGGTGCCGCGCGGCACCCTCGTCAGCACGACGTTCCACCACGCGTCCGGGATCGTTTGCTCAAGCCGTGGCCCCGGCGCGGGGGCCTCGCGCCCCGCATGAACGCGCTCATCGGTCCGAGGGACCGGGGGGACCGGCGCCAGGGGCACATGGACGACCTCCGGCAGCGCGCCCGGCAGGATCTGCGCTGGGCTGCGCTGGGGCCCGGCCCCCTCGCGGAGTGACCGCGGAACAGGTCCACCCGGTCCGCCTCGCCCGCCACGTGGCGTCGCGTCCCCAGCGCCCGCACCCGCAGCCGGCGCGCCGTCCCGCGTGGGAGCGGGGCCGCATGAAGTTCGTGATCGAAGCGGGCAGCGACCATGTCCTCGGCGCGGCCCCGATCGGCGTCGGCTCCCAGGCGCTGGTCGACACCGTCCACACCCGCCCCCGCCCCCCGAGGCCTTCCACGAGGTGCCCGCCGCGACGTGACCGTCCCCATGGGGTGCCTCGCTCCCCATGGGGCCCGGATGCCCCGGGTGGGTGGCGGGGATATCGTCCCGTTATGGCAGACCCCCGGTCGCGCCGCTCCGACGCTCCCCGGCGGCGACCGCGCGCGGTGCCGCCAGGAGGCGAGGCGATGACGGACGGGCAGCCTCCGGAACCGGACGGCTCCCCTGCGGCCGCCGAGCTGGACCGCGCACTCACCGAGGCGGTGCGGGCCACGGGGTCGCACGCGGCGGCCGTGTTCCTCCTGGTCCCGGAGGAGCAGGCACTGCGCATGGAGGTGGTGACGGGTCTGTCGGGCCGGGTGGTCAGGCCGTGGTCCCGGCTCGCGCTGGCGGCTCCCGTCCCGGTGGCCACGGCTGTCCGGGAGGGACGCCCGGTGTGGGTGCGCGGCCACGCGGAACTCGCCCGCCGGTTCGCGCGCACGGCCTACGCCCTGCCCTACGAGCTGGCGATGATCGTCGTGCCGCTGGCCACGGACGGCACGAAGTGGGGCGCGCTGCAGATGCTGTGGCCGGGCACCCGGGCCGAACGGCTCACTCCCGGCGAGGAGTCCGCCGTCACCGCCGCCGCGGACCGGATGAGCCGGGCACTGGCCCGCGCCGCCGCGAGCGGTGACGCGCTGCGCCCGGCGCCCGCGCCCCGGGTGCTGCCCGCCGAAGCCCCCGCACGGCGCCCGCCCGCCGAGGCCCAGGCGGCGGCCGATCTCGCCGAGCGCCTGGAGGTGGGGGTGTTCTCGCTCGACCTTGACGGCCGCATCACCTTCCTCAACGCCCGCGCGGCGGAGCTGCTGGGCCGGACGAAGGCCGACCTCATGCGCACCCGTCCCTGGGAGACCCTGCCCTGGCTCGACGATCCGGCGTACGAGGATCCGTATCTCGGGGCACTGTTCAGCCGGCTGCCCTCGCAGTTCACCGCCCTGCGTCCACCGGACCGCTGGCTGTCGTTCCTGCTGAGCCCGGACGCCACGGGCATCAGCGTCCGGGTCTGGCCGGCCGGGGCGCCGGAGGGGAGCCCGGCCTGGCGCTCGGCCCCCTCGGCGACGGCGCCCTCCCGGGCCGGCGCGCTGTACCACCTGCTCTACATCTCGGCAGGGCTCACCGAGGCGGTCGGCCTCCAGGACGTGACCGCGGCCGTGACCGACCAGATCATGCCCGTGCTCGGCGCCGACGGCTTCGGGCTGCTGACCGCCGACGAGGGACGCATCGAGATACTGGCCACCCGCGGGTTCTCGCCCAGCAGCACCGCGTACTTCGAGCACCTGCCGCTGGCGGCAGGCACCCAGGGCGCACGGGTGGTCGAGACGGGCGAGCCCGCCTTCTTCTCCCGGCCGGACGAGCTCCGCCGCGCCCACCCCGACATCGCCCTCTACCGGGAGATGGACGGCTGGGCCTTCCTGCCGCTGAACGCCTCAGGACGGACGATCGGCTACTGCGTCCTCGGCTACGCCGACGGCCGCACCTTCGGTCCTGACGACCGCGCCGCGCTCACCTCGCTCGCGGGCATGATCGCCCAGGCACTGGAACGCGCCAGGCTCTTCGACGCCAAGAACCGGCTCGCGCACGTGCTGCAGAACGCGCTGCTGCCGCGATCCCTGCCGGACGTCCCGGGGCTGCGCGTGGCGGCGCGCTATCTGCCCGCGACCCGCGGGATGGACATCGGCGGCGACTTCTACGACCTGATCCGCCTCGACGGCTCCGCGGCGGCCGCGGTGATCGGCGACGTCCAGGGGCACAACGTCGGTGCCGCCGCTCTCATGGGCCAGGTGCGCACCGCCGTCCACGCCCACGCCAGCACCGGCGCTCCGCCCGGTGAGGTCCTGGCGCGCATCAACCGGCTGTTCGAGGACCTCGAGACCGATCTGTTCACCAGCTGTCTGTACGCGCGGCTCGACCTCCCGCGGCAGCGGGCGACGGTGGCCAGCGCGGGCCACCTGCCCGCGATCGTGCGCCGTCCGGGCGGCGGTGCCGACATCGTGCGAGCGCGGTCGGGGATCCTCCTCGGCGTCGAGGCCGACGCCGGGTACCCGGCCACCGAGATCCCGTTCCCGCCGGGGGCAGTGCTCCTGCTGTACACCGACGGCCTCGTCGAGCGCCCCGGCACGGACATCGGGACCGCCGTCCACGAACTCGCCGACCGTCTCGCCGCCGCACCCACGGATTCCCTCGACGCGCTCGCGGACGGACTGATCCGCGAGGCGCGCGGCTCGGACCGGGGCCGCGACGACATCGCCCTCCTGCTGGTCGGCCCCGAGGAGCGCTGACGGGCCGTCCCGGCCCGCGCGCTCCCCGGGACGGCGGTCAGCGCAAGCGGCGGCGCAGCCGGCGGCCGACGAGGAGGGCGCCCGCGCCGGCCACCAGGGACACACCGGCGATGCCGCCGAGGCCGGTGAGTTCCCGCCGGGGCGCGGCGGAACCCGTGTCCGCCAGCGACGGGCCGGACGCGGCCCCGGACCCGGACCCGGACCCGGACGCGGTGGCGGCCTGCAGGATCAGGTCGGTGACGGCGTCCGGGTGGGCGATCAGGGAGACGTGGCAGGAGTTGATCTCCACCGTGTGCGAGTGGGCACGGCGGGCCTGGAAGCGCTCCTGCTCCGGGTTGATGGTCATGTCCTGGCGGCCGACCATGGCCCAGGACGGGATGGTCTTCCAGGCCGCGACCTTGGCCGTCTCGGAGAAGGCGGTGGTGGCCGCGGGCCGCTGGGTGACGCCCAGCAGGTTGGCCTGGCGCTCCGGCAGGCAGGCGGCGAAGACCGGGTACACCTTGTCGCGCTTGAGGTACAGATCGGTGCCGCTCTGTCCGTGGCCCTCGCGGTACGGGACGGACCTGGTCGCGGTGCCGAGGGCGCTGGGGAACCGGGCGGCCAGCGACGCCCCGCTCTCGCCGACGTCGGGCATCAGGGCGTCGATGTAGACCAGCGCCTTGACCTGGGGGTGGCCGACGGCGGCCGAGCTGATCACGGCGCCGCCGTAGGAGTGGCCGGCCAGCACCACGGGGCCCTTGACGCTGTCCAGCACCGACGAGATGTAGGTCGCGTCGTTGTACAGGCCGCGCAGCGGGTTGGCGGGCGCCATGACCTTGTAGCCGCGCCGTTCGAGCCGTTCCGCGACCCCGTTCCAGCTGGAGCCGTCCGCGAACGCCCCGTGGATCAGGACGACGGTGGGCTTGGTGGCGCTTGTGTCGCCGTCGGCGGCGGCCGGGGCCGCGGACGCCGCGCACAGGGCCGCGGCGCACGCCGCCGCGGCGAGGTGCGAGCGCCGTGCACGCCGCTGTGAGCCGAGGACCGGAGATGCCGTCATGCCGTTCTCGCTTCCCTTGGGGCCTATGGCACACCAGCGTTCAGGCATCGGCGGGGCCGGGCGCGGCCATGCTGTCCGACCGGGTGAAAACGGCGTGGCATCCGGGTGAGTCCGGCGCGCCGGGGGCTCCGGGAAGGGACCGGTGAGCTCCGTGGACGCGGATCATCGCGCTGTCGGAATGCCGCAGCCGGAGCCCTGCGGGCCAGGGCGCGCCGTGCCCCCCCATCGCCCCCGGCGCGCGGGAGACGGCATCCGGCCGGCGGTCCGGCGGCGTCGGTGCGACCCCGCTTCCGGTCGGCGGCCTCGCTCCCCGGCGGTGGAATGCCCGCGTCAGGTCCTCCGTGCCGCCGCGCGGTGCGCGACGGCGCGGGTCAGGGCCGGTAGACGGCGCCGGGGGCCGGGGTGCCCGGCGCGAGCAGCTGCGGGACGGTGACGAAGGTGAATCCGCGGTGCCTGAGCCCGTCGATGATGCCGGGCACGGCGGTCAGGGTGCCCCGGTAGCCGGGGGAGCCGGCCGCGGGGACGAGGTCGTGGAGCAGGATGATGCCGTCGCGGTCCGCCTGGTCGAGGACCCGCTTGGTGATCAGGGCGGAGTCGCTGGTCTCGTAGTCCTTGGCGGTGACGCTCCACAGCACCTCGGAGAGCCCCAGCTCGCGGACGACCCCCTGGACGGTGTCGTTGGTGCGGCCCTGCGGCGGGCGCACCAGGGTGGGGCGGCGGCCGGTGAGACGCTCGATGGCCTCGTCGGGACGGTTCAGTTCCTCGCGTATCTGCGCGGCGTCGAGGTCCGTGAGGATCTTGTGGTCCCACGTGTGGCTGGCCACCTCGTGGCCCTCGGCCGCCATCCGCTTGACCGTCTCCGGGTAGCGGTCGATGTGCTTCTTGCCGAGGAGGAAGAAGGTGGCGTGCACCTTCTTCTCCTTCAGGATGTCCAGCAGCCGCGGGCTGTTCGCGCTCGGACCGGCGTCGAAGGTCAGGGCGATGCACTTGGCCTTGCGGCAGTCGACGCTCCCGAACCGCCCGGTGCCGTGGCTTCCCGCCGCGTCGCGCACCGTGCTCGGCGAGGTGGTCTCCACCTTCGTGCAACCGGTGAGCGTCAGGGTCAGGGCCACCGCGGCGGCGGACAGGGCGGTCACGGATCGGCGAAACGTCGCCGAAGCCGGTCGGGTGCGGGCGGACAGACGGGAGGGCAGGGGGGAGAAGTGCATGCCGGGGACTATACACACCACGTATACCGGACGTTCATAACGGGGTCGCCCCACGGCGGTTGCGCACCGGGCGGACCGCGTCCACATGCGGTGTATACATCGTGTGTATAGTGACACCCATGTCCATCGGTCACGCCCTTCTGGGCCTCCTGGAATCCGGTCCGCGCCACGGCTACGACCTCAAGCGCGCCTTCGACGAACGATTCGGCCACGACCGCCCGCTGCACTACGGGCAGGTGTACTCGACGATGTCGCGCCTGCTGAGGAACGGCCTGGTCGAGGTGGAGGCGATAGAGCCCGGGGAGGGCCCGGAACGCAAGCGCTACGCCATCACGGACGCCGGCGTCACCGACGTCCGGCGCTGGCTCGAGACGCCCGAGAAGCCCGAGCCCTACCTGCAGTCGACGCTCTACACCAAGGTCGTCCTCGCCCTGCTGACGGAACGCGACGCCGCGGGCGTTTTGGACGTCCAGCGGTCCGAGCACCTGCGGCTCATGCGGACGCTCACCGAGCGCAAGCGCACCGGCGACCTCGCCGACCAGCTCATCTGCGACCACGCCCTGTTCCACCTGGAAGCCGACCTGCGCTGGCTGGAACTGACCGCGGCCCGCCTGGACCGGCTGGCCGGGGAGGTCCGTCCGTGAACGACCCGCGACCGCTCCTCACCGCGACGGACCTGCACAAGACCTTCGGCAGCACACCGGCACTCACCGGGGCGGACTTCTCCGTACGGCCGGGCGAGAGCGTCGCCGTCATGGGCCCGTCCGGTTCGGGCAAGTCCACGCTGCTGCACTGCCTGGCCGGCATCGTGCTGCCGGACGCCGGCACGATCACGTACGACGGACGCGAGGTGTCCGCGATGAAGGACGCCGAGCGCAGCGCGCTGCGCCGCGCGGACTTCGGCTTCGTCTTCCAGTTCGGGCAGCTGGTGCCCGAACTGACCTGCGCGGAGAACGTGGCACTGCCGCTGCGGCTCGGCGGCACACCACGCGGGAAGGCCGCGCGGGCCGCTTCGGAGTGGCTGCGGCGCCTGGAGGTCGCGGACGTGGCCGACCGGAGGCCAGGCGCGATATCCGGCGGCCAGGGGCAGCGCGTCGCGGTCGCCCGCGCGCTGGTCACCCGGCCGCGTGTGCTCTTCACCGACGAGCCGACGGGCGCCCTGGACTCCCTCAACGGCGAACGCGTCATGGACGCGCTGACCGCCGCGGCGCGCGACACCGGGGCTGCCGTCGTCCTGGTCACGCACGAGGCGCGAGTGGCCGCCTGGTCCGACCGCGAGGTCGTCGTGCGCGACGGCCGCACCCAGGACATGGAGCGTGTCGCGTGACGGGGCGCACCACCGGCCGCGCCGGCGGCCGCGCGACGCGTCAGGGACGTCTCCGTGACCTGGCGATGGGCGCCCGGTTCGCTGTGACCGGCGGCCGCGAGGGCTGGGCGCGCACGCTGCTCACCGCTGTCGGCGTGGGCCTCGGGGTGACGCTGCTGCTGCTCACCACGGCGATCCCCACCGTGCTGTCCCACCGGCACGACCGCGAGCGAGCCCGTAACGACATGACGTCCCGCTCTGTCGTGCACGACCGGGCCGACGACACGATGCTGATCGCCGTCACCGACACCGCGTTCCGGGGAGCGGACGTCCGGGGCCGGCTGGTGCAGCCCGAGGGACCGCACGCACCCGTGCCGCCGGGCCTGACCGAGCTGCCCGACCAGGGGGCGATGGCCGTCTCCCCCGCGCTGCGGCGGCTGCTGCGCTCGTCCGGCGGCGCGCTGCTGCGCGATCGGCTGCCGTACCGCGACACCGGGACCATCGGCGAGGACGGCCTGATCGGGCCGGGCGAACTCGCCTACTACGCGGGGACGTCGGGCCTGCGTCCCGGCACGGAGGCCGGGCGGGTCGAGCGGATCCACGCCTTCGGTTCCCGCGACCCGGGCGGCGGTCCCGATCCGGTGCTGGTGCTCCTGGTCCTGATCGTCTTCGTGGTGCTGCTGATGCCGGTCGGGGTGTTCATCGCCGCCGCCGTGCGCTTCGGCGGTGAGCGGCGCGACCGCCGGCTCGCCGCGCTGCGTCTGGTCGGCGCCGACGCGCACACCGCACGACTCGTCGCGGCGGGCGAGGCGCTGGCCGGAGCGGTGGGCGGCCTCGCCTTCGGCGGCGCGCTGTTCGCACTCGGCCGCGCACTGGTCGCCCGGTTCACGGTGTTCGGCGTCGACGTGTTCCCCGGCGACGTCGATCCCGTGCCCGCCCTCGCCGCCCTGGTGCTGGTCGCGGTCCCGGTGGCCGCCGTCGCCGTGACTCTCCTGGCCCTGCGCGGCGTCGTCGTGGAACCCCTGGGTGTCGTCCGCACCGCCAGGCCGCCCCGGCGCCGGCTGTGGTGGCGGCTGCTGGTGCCGCTGGGCGGCCTCGGTCTGCTCTCCCCCATGATGGGTCAGGGCAGGGACAGCGGGAACTTCAACCAGGCCATGGTCATCAGCGGCACGGTCCTGCTGCTCGTCGGCGTGACGGCCCTGCTGCCGTGGATCGTCGAGGCGGTCGTGGGCCGTCTCGGCGCGGGCTGGCCCTCCTGGCAGCTCGCCGTCCGCAGGCTCCAGTTGAGCAGTGGTACCGCCGCCCGCACGGTCAACGGCATCGCGGTGGCGGTCGCGGGCGCCGTCGCGCTGCAGATGCTGTTCGCCGGTGTCGAGGCCGACTACACCCGGCACACCGGCCAGGACCTGAAGCGTGCCCAGATGGTGGTCGCGCTGCCCGCGGCCGATCCCGTGGACGACGCCGCACGGCGTCTGGGAAACACCCGGGGAGTGCGCTCCGCCACCGGACTGGCCGATGGCGTGCTCGGCGAGCGGCCCACCGCCCCGGATCGCTACGTCGAGTTGACGGTGGGCAACTGCGACGCACTGCGCGAGGTCGCCGAACTGCCCTCCTGCCGCGACGGCGACGCCTTCGTCATCGGGAACCGGGAGTACGACCAGGACACCGCCGAACTCGCCCACCCCGGCAGGCTCGTCTATGTGGACCCCGGCTACGAGCAGGGCGCCGCCGGACTGCGGGTGCCCTGGCGCCTGCCGCGCGCCCTGAGGACGGCGGGCCTGCGCAGCGATCCCTCCGGGTACGAGCGCGGCGGCGTGCTGGTGACCCCCGGCGCCTTCCCCGCCACCGCCACGGCGGCACTCACCGGGAAGGTGTACGTCTCCCTCGACCCGGCCGTGCCCGACGCGCGGGAGTTGCTGCGGAACACCGCGGCGCGGATCGACCCCCTGGCGTCCCCCGTCGCGTTCGCCGCCACCGAGCAGTCGCGGCGCTTCAGCGCCATCCGTACCGGGCTGTTCGTCGGTGCCACGTGCGTGCTGCTGCTGATCGGGGCCAGCCTGCTGGTGTCCCAGCTGGAGCAACTGCGCGAGCGCCGGAGGCTGTTGTCGATGCTGGTCGCCTTCGGCACCCGGCGCAGGACGCTGAGCCTGTCCGTCCTGTGGCAGACGGCGCTACCCGTCGCCCTCGGGCTCGTACTCGCCTGCGCCGTGGGCATCGGACTGGGCGCGGTCCTGCTCCGCATGGTGAACGCCGCGGTCGGCGTGGACTGGCCGGGAGTCGCCGCGATGGCCGGCATCGCGGCGGGCGTCGTCCTCCTGGTGACCTCGCTCAGCCTGCCGCCCCTGGTCCGCATGATGCGGCCCGACGGCCTGCGCACGGAGTGACCGAACCGCTGAACGGGCACGCCACGGATGTACGGGGGCCGGTGGACGCGGTGATCTCCGCACGGGGAGGAATCACCCCGTCAGGGGCGGCTTCCGGCAGGAGAGCACACCACCTTGTGCACCACCGCGGACAGCACGGCCTTCACCGGCCCCCACCCGAGGCGCCCGCCCCTGCCCGTCGCCGTCGACTGGCCGGCGGTCGAGGAATGGCTCGGGCTGCGCCTGCCGCACGACTACAGACAACTGGCCGGTCGTCACGGCCCCCTGGACTTCGGGGACTACCTCTGGATCCACGTCCCGTGCGCGCAGGAGGGCCGCTTCGACTACGGCGACTGGCTGCGCTCCACCCACCACCGGGCCAGGATCGACGCCCGCGCGCTGCCCGCGGACGAGCGGCCCGCCGTCCACCCCGAGCCGGGCGGGCTGCTGGCCTGGGGGAAGAGCCGCAGTTCCGACATGTTCTTCTGGGACACCGGCTCGTCCCCGGATCCCGACCGGTGGACCGTGGTCGTCCGGCACAGGGGCGCGGTCCCCGGCAGCGGGCTGCGCCCGTGGCACCGCTACGACCTGACGCTCACCGAGTACCTGCGGCACACCGTCCGCGCGGAGTGGTCCCTCCCCTCCCCGCCCGGCCCCCTGATCGGCCCGCTGCCGGGGACGATCGCTCGCACCGCCTTCCTGACGACCGCGCCCCCTGGGCACCTCCCCCGCCGGACGTTCCCCGGCTCACCGACGAACAACGCAACGTCGCGCTGTGGACCGGCACCGGCCTGGACGCGCTGCGCCTGCTGACACCGCCGCCCGCGACGCCGTACCTCGGCGACGGCACGTGGGACGGGCTCTTCGACGAACTCGGCACGGCGCTGCCTCGGGAGTACGTGGCCCTGATGGAGCTGTACGGGGCGGGCTGCTGGAGCGGCTGGCTGCGCTTCCTCACACCGCTGCGGACCCGCGAGAAGCGATTCGCCGCGCACGTGCGCTCCACCGCGGACGCCTACCGGCGGCTCAAGGCCGGCAACGCCGAGTGGTACCCGCTCGCGGTCCGGCCCGAGCCCGGTGGTCTCCTCCCGTTCGCCAACTCCGTCGACGCCGACTGGCTCGGCTGGCTCACCGAGGGTGACGACACCGACGCATGGCCCTTGATCGTCTGGCCTCGCCACGCCGACCAGGGGCCGCCCCTCGGCTCCGGTCTGGTCGACACCCTTCTGGCCTGGCAGCGCGGCCGGTTCCGTACCGCCGGTCTCGCCGGGTTCGACCAGGAGGAACCCCGTGGACTACGGCCGCTTCGAACGCTGGGACGACAGGGCCTACTGGTGACCGGTGCGACGGCGCTGTCGTCACATTGGCCCCGGCTGCCCGGAGGGCGGGCCCCGCGGTTCCCCCGGCCACCGCTGGGGAGTGCCGTGTCAGGCACCGCGGGGTGGGGGCACCTTCCGACACCTATGCGGCCGGAGGCGGGGCCGTGGTGGCCCGGGGGGTGAGCAGGGCCGGGAGGACGGTGGTCTCGGGGACGTCGTCGTCGGCGAGCTTGGACATCAGCAGGCCCACGGCGCGCGTGCCGATCTCGGCCGTCGGGAGGGCGACCGAGGTGATGGGCAGCGGGGTCTGCTCGGCGATCTCGTCGGGGCAGATCGCGGTGACCGAGATGTCCTCGGGCACGCGCAGTCCGATGGCGGTGAAGGCGTCGACGAGGGGCTGGGTGATCGGTTCGTTGTGGACCACCACCCCGGTCAACGACGGCTGCTCCCGCAGCAGTTGCTCGGCCATCGCCCGGGCGGCGGCAGGCGTCTCCGGGCAGGGGTGCACGCACGAGCGCAGGCCGAGCCGGTCGGCGGCGGCCGTGAATCCGGCCGCGACCCGGCGGGCGAAGCCGGTGCCGCGGACGTAGACCTCGGGGGGTGAGCCGACGAGGGCCACCGTGCGGTGGCCGAGCGAGGCGAGGTGTTCCACGCAGGCCTCGCCGGCCCCCGCGAAGTCCAGGTCGACGCAGGTGAGTCCGGCCGGATCGGACGGGAAGCCGATGAGCACGGACGGGCGGTCCATGGTCCGCAGCAACGGGAGCCTGCGGTCCTCCGACTCGACGTCCATGATGATGAACGCGTCCGCCATGGCGCTCTCGGCGACCCGCATGATGCCCTCCTCCCCCTCGCTCTGGGTGAGGAGGAGGACATCGTGGTCGTGCTCACGGGCCGCGGTCAGCACGGAGGTCGCGAACTGCATGACCACGGGCACGTGGATGCCCTTGCGCAGGGGAAGCACCAGACCGAGCACCCGTGATCTGCTGCTGGCCAGCGAACGGGCACCGGCGTGCGGCCGGTAGCCCAGTTCACGGATGCTGTTCTCGATGCGCTCCCGGGTCTCCGGCGAGATCGGCCGCTTGCCGCTCAGCGCGTAGCTGACGGTGCTCGGCGACACCTGCGCGTGCCGCGCGACATCGGTGATCTTGACCATGAGACTCCCTTGCCCCTTGTCTCTTGTCTCTTGTCCCCTGTACGGCTAGACGGAGAGGTCCAGCGTGAGAACCGCCGTGCCCGCCGCCGCACGGGCGGAGGGTCCGCCCGCCACCTCGACACCCCACGGGAAGCGGGCGTCGGAGGTCTCGGCCCGCAGCGTGGCGCCGTCACGCACGACGGTGATCTCGGCCGCGGCCGAGCCGTTCTCGCCGGGGATCCGGACGGTGGTCCGGGAGCCGTCGGCGGGCTCGAACACCCGGAGGGTCACGTCGTCCGCCCACGCGTAGTCCGGGCGGTCGGTGACCGCGCCCACCGGGATCGCGGCGCCGGGCCGGGCCAGCAGCGGCACACTGAGGTAGTCGTGCGTCTCGCGCACCCAGCGCGGGCCGGTGACCCGCTCTCCGGTCGTGAAGTGGGTCCAGGTGCCCTCGGGCACGTAGTACGACACCTCGCCGCTCGCGGAGAACACCGGCGCCACCAGCAGGTCGCCGCCGAGCATGTACTGGCGGTCCAGCGGCGCGCAGCCCGGGTCGTCCGGGAACTCCAGCACCATGGCGCGCATCATCGGGACGCCCTCGGTGTGCGCCTGGTGGGCGGCCCCGTAGAGGTAGGGCATCAGGCTCAGCTTGAGCTCGGTGAAGTGGCGCAGTACATCCACGGCCTCCTCGTCGAAGAGCCACGGCACGCGGTAGGACGAGGAGCCGTGCAGCCGGCTGTGCGAGGAGAGCATGCCGAAGGCGGTCCAGCGCTTGAACAGCCCCGCGTCGGGCAGCCCCTCGAAGCCGCCGATGTCGTGGCTCCAGTAGCCGAAGCCGGACAGGCCGAGCGACAGGCCGCCGCGCAGCGACTCGGCCATCGACTCGTACGTGGACTCGCAGTCGCCGCCCCAGTGCACCGGGAACTGCTGGCCGCCGGCCGTGGCCGAGCGGGCGAAGAGCACGGCCTCGCCCTCGCCGCGGTGCTTGCGCAGCACGTCGAAGACGGTCTTGTTGTACAGCTGCGTGTAGTAGTTGTGCATGCGCTCGGGGTCGGAGCCGTCGAAGTACGCGACGTCGGTGGGCACACGCTCGCCGAAGTCGGTCTTGAAGCAGTCCACGCCCATGTCGAGCAGGGCCTCGAGCTTGCCCGCGTACCAGGCGCAGGCATCGGGGTTGGTGAAGTCGACCAGGGCCATGCCGGGCTGCCACAGGTCCCACTGCCAGACGCCGCCGTCGGGGCGCTTGAGCAGGTAACCGGCGGCCTTGCCCTCGGCGAACAGCGGGGAGCGCTGGGCGATGTAGGGGTTGATCCACACGCAGATGTGCAGGTCGCGCTCCTTGAGCCGGCGCAGCATCCCCTCGGGGTCGGGGAAGACCCGCGGGTCCCACTCGAAGTCGCACCAGTTGAACTCGCGCATCCAGAAGCAGTCGAAGTGGAAGGCCGACAGCGGCAGGTCGCGCTCGGCCATGCCCTCGACGAATCCGGTGACGGTCTGCTCGTCGTAGGAGGTGGTGAACGATGTCGTCAGCCACAGCCCGAAGGACCAGGCGGGCGGCAGGGCAGGCCGGCCGGTGAGCGCGGTGTACTTGCGCAGGATCTCCTTGGGCGAGGGCCCGTGGATGACGTAGTACTGCAGCTGCTGGCGCTCGGCGCTGAACTGGACGCGGGAGACCTGCTCCGAGGCGACCTCGAAGGAGACCTTGCCGGGGTCGTCCACGAAGACGCCGTAGCCGGCGTCGGTCAGGTAGAACGGGACGTTCTTGTAGCTCTGCTCGCTGCTGGTGCCGCCGTCCGCGTTCCAGATGTCCACGGTCTGGCCGTTCTTGACCAGCGGCCCGAAGCGCTCGCCGAGGCCGTAGACGGAGGTGCCGACGTTCAGGCGCAGTTGCTCGCGGACATGGTGCCCGCCGTCGGCGGTGCTCATCAGCGCCATGGCCTTGGCGTCGCTGCTGGTGATGGTGCGGCCGTCGGCGTCGCGGAACTCCATCCGCCACTCGCCGTCGCGGGCGAAGCGCACACTCAGCTCGCCGGAGGTGAGGACGGCCTCCTTGTCGTCGACGGTCACCACGGCCTCGTGCGGCTGCTCGTGCAGTTCGAAGTGCGGACCGGTCTCGACGCCGCCCTCGAAGTGGGTGACGCGCACACCGATCACACCGGGCATCGGCGCGGTGCAGTCGACGGTGACGACCGGGCCCTTGAGCGTGTCGCCGCGGTGCCGGATGTGCTGGGTGGGTGCGTGGACCCGGAGCGTGCCGTTTCCGGGGACGGCATCGAGGACCTCTGCCGGATACGCCGCCGTGACGCCTTCGCGCAGCAGCCAGTACCCGTCGGTGAACTTCATGGAGATGCCTTTCCCGGTGGATGCCACCGGCGTTCTCGGTACGTGTGGGAGGCATGGGGGGCTCTGCCTCCGGCCCGGGGAGGGAGGGCGGGAGGCAGAGCGGCGGGGCGGGCCCGCGGGACGGTGGTCAGCCGCCCCGCGGGCGGGCGGTGGCGGTCGCGGCCGGCGGCCGGGTCACTTCACCGCGCCCACGGCGATGCCGCGGGTCAGGGTCCGCTGGAAGACCAGGAAGAAGACGATGGCGGGCAGCGCGCCGAGCAGGCCGGCCGCGTTGGTCATCGTCGCGTCCATCAGCCGCTGGCCCTGCAGGACGCCGAGCGCGACCGAGACGGTCTGGTTGTCGTTCGACGGCAGCATGACCAGGGGCAGGAGGAACTCGTTCCAGGTCCAGATGAAGAAGAACACCATCAGGACGCCGAGGGTGGGCCGGCTGATCGGGACCACCATCCGCCACAGGATCTGCCAGCTGTTGGCGCCGTCGATCCGGGCGGCCTCGATGACCTCCTTGGGGAAGGCCCCCAGCACCGAGGAGAGCAGGTAGGTGCCGAACGCCGCCTGGATGACGCTGAAGACGATGATCAGGCTGACCCGGGTGTCGTAGAGGCCGACCTGCTTGGACAGGTAGTACAGCGGGTAGACCAGGGCCTCCTGCGGCAGCACGTTGGCCAGCACGAAGAAGGCGAGGATCCACGCGCGTCCCCTGATCCTGCCGATGCCGATCGCGTACGCGTTGAGCACCGACAGGACCACGCCGAAGACGGCCACCAGGCCGGAGATCAGCACCGAGTTGACCAGCATCTGCCCGAAGTCGACCCGCGTCCAGAAGTCGGAGAGCGCGTCGAAGTGGATGCCGTGGGGCAGGGCGAGCGGGCCGT
The DNA here is from genome assembly GCF_044753585.1 of Streptomyces sp. NPDC088354. Lineage (NCBI taxonomy): Bacteria > Bacillati > Actinomycetota > Actinomycetes > Kitasatosporales > Streptomycetaceae > Streptomyces > Streptomyces sp. NPDC088354. The sequence goes on from NZ_JBIVNJ010000022.1 coordinate 58,155, forward strand.
GCGCGGAGTAGTCGGCGGGCGACTTCAGCGCGTTGTTGAGCACGATCAGGAGCGGCAGCACCATGAAGATCGCGCCGAGGATGATCGCCACCAGTACGGGGTAGCGCTTTGCCGCGGTCACTGGGCGTCCTCCGCGCGGGTCTGGAAGCGCAGGCCGACCATGGTCAGCGCCAGGATGATCAGGGTGAGCACCGTCGCGATCGTCGAGCCGTAGCCGACGTCGGTCTTCTCGAAGAACGTGGCGAACGAAAAGTACGACGGGACGATGGTCGCGTCGGCCGGACCGCCCTTGGTGAGCACGTACACGGCGCCGAAGACCTTGAGGGCGGCGATGGTGCACCAGAGCATCACCACGTAGATCTCGGGGCGGATCTGGGGCAGCGTCACGTGCCAGAAGCGCTGCCACCAGTTCGTCCCGTCCAGCTCGGCCGCCTCGTAGAGGGCCGGGTCGGCCCGCTGGAGTCCCGCCATGAAGATCACGACGGGGAAGCCCAGCTGCACCCACACCATCACGGCCATCACGCTCCAGAGCGCGAACTTCGGGTCGCCCAGCCAGTCCTGCTGGAGCGAGCCCAGGCCCACCGCCTTGAGCACCTCGTTGAGGGAGCCGTTCTCGGGGGCGAGGATCCAGCTCCACACGATGCCGGCGACCGTGATGGGCAGGACCTGGGGCAGGTAGAAGCAGGCACGCAGCACGCTGGCCAGCTTCGATCCGAAGTGCTTGCCGATGAAGTCGAACAGGGTCGCGGCGACGACGAGGCCGACAGCGGTCGGGACGACCGCCATCGCCACGACCATGGCGAGGCTGTGCCGGAAGGACTCCCAGAAGCGAGAGTCCTTCATCAGCTCCCGGTAGTTGTCCAGGCCCGCCCATGCCGGGGAGCCGACGCCCTGCCAGTGCGTGAAGCTGAAATAGATGTTCATCACGAAGGGCACGACGATGACCGCCAGGAAGGCGATGACACCGGGGATCAGGTACAGCGCGTACGGGTTGCGCAGCCGGAGGGGTCGGGCACTCATGACGTGGGCGCACCCGCGTCATAGGCCTTCTGCAGCCCGTCGAGGACCTCGTCGGGGCTCCCGCTGCCGGTGATCAGCTTCTGGGTCTCGGAGACGAGCACGTCGTAGAAGCCGGGGACCGGCCAGTCCGGGTAGAAGGCCAGACCGTCCTGGGAGGAGACCTTGTTGAAGTTCTCGATCAGTTCCTTGGAGCTGGGGTCGGTGATCGCCGTGGGCTCGGCCGCGACGGGCACGCCGCCGTTGTTGCCGAGGGTGTTCTGGATCCCCTTCTTCATCGTGATGTCGATGAAGTCGTAGGCCAGCTGCTTGTTCTTGGCGTTCTTCGGGACGACCCAGAGGTTGCCGCCGGAGCCGAGGGTGAGCTTGCTGCCGGGGAAGAGGAACGAGCCCCACTGGAACTTGTTCTCGTCGCGGAAGCGCCCGTACCACCAGCTGCCGGAGAAGAAGATCGGGGACTTGCCGCTGATGAAGGAGACACCGGCGTCCTCGGCCTTGGCGCCGCTGCTGGTCTTGGCGATGTAGCCCTTCTTCACCCAGTCCGAGAGGGTGTTGGCGGCGTACGTCCAGGCGGCGTCGTGGAAGTCGGCCTTGCCCTTGTAGAGCTCGAAGGCGTCGACCCAGCTGCGGTCGGCCTTGGTCAGCGCCAGCTGGTAGAGGTACTGGTGGGCCGGGTACTCCGCGCCTCCGTTGGCGAGCGGGGTGATGCCCTTGGCCTTGAAGGCGGCCAGTGCCTGCTCGAACTCGTCGAACGTGGTGGGGACCTTGACGCCGTTCTTCTGGAACAGGTCCTTGTTGTAGTACACCATCGTGTACTCGCCGAAGTTGGGGATGCCGTACCAGTTCCCGGAGCCCATGACGCCCTTGGCGTCGTAGCGGCTGGTGGTCGTCACGCTGGGGCTGAGCAGCTTGTCCCAGCCGTACTTGGCGACCTGCGGGGTGAGGTCGGTGAGCAGGCCCTGCTTGGCCAGCAGGCCGGCGGTGGCGTTGCCCTTGTTGTACTCCATGACGTCGGGGGCGTTGCTGGAGTTGAGCACCATCGAGGCGGTCTTCTGGACCTGTTCGAAGCCCTTGGCCTCGAACTCCACCTTGACACCGGGGTGCGACTTCTTGAACTCCGCTATCGCCTGGTCCCAGGCGACGCCCATGGCGCTGTTCGGCGCCTCGTAGTGCCAGAGCTTGAGGGTCTTGCCGTCGCCCTCCTCGCTGCCGCCGGAACTGCCGCACGACGTGATGAGCAGGACGCCCGCCAGGGCAGCTGCCGCGAGAGCTGCCGGTCTGCGCACCTTCAACATTGAAGTGACCTCCACCTGGGCTGTACGAACGGAGAGGCGCCCATCGAATGGATTCGATGCGACGCGTCGAAGCGCTTCGACGCAGGACCGTATGCAGGGCCGGGTCCTATGTCAATGGTGTTAACAAATCAACGACCAGCCATTTCCGGCGAGCGTCCGGCAGCAGGTGAGCGGCACCTAAGCCACCCCGGCCACCCGCGATGACCTCCCTGGGGCATCCTCAGGAGGTGGCGAAGCGCTTGCCCGCGCCCTGACCGGGTACGCGAGCGGTCATCGGGGCCGTCGACATCGCAGGGAGCCGGACATGCGCATCGACCTCACGGGACGCACCGCGCTGGTCACCGGATCGACACAGGGGATCGGAGCCGCCGTCGCCGCGGGCCTCGCCCGCGCGGGCGCCAGGGTGGGGGTGAACGGACGGACGTCGAAGCGTGTCGACGAAGCGGTCGAACGGCTCCAAGTCGAGGTCCCGGACGGCGACTTCGTGCCCGTCAGTGCCGACGTGGCGACCGAGGACGGGACGTCCCGCGTACTGGCGGCCCTGCCCGACCTCGACGTGCTGATCAACAGCCTCGGCATCTTCGGGGCGGTGGACGCCCTCGACATCACCGACGACGAGTGGCGGCGCTACTTCGAGGTCAACGTGCTCGCCGCGGTCCGCCTCACCCGCCACTACCTGCCGGGGATGGTCGAACGCGGCTGGGGCCGCGTCCAGTACGTGGCCAGCGACTCGGCGGTCGTCATCCCCGCCGAGATGATCCACTACGGCATGTCCAAGACCGCCCTGCTCGCCGTCGGCCGCGGCTTCGCCAAGAAGGCCGCCGGAACCGGCGTCACCGTGAACTCGGTGATCGCCGGCCCCACGCACACGGCGGGCGTCGAGGACTTCGTCCGCCAACTGGTCGACCCGGACCTGCCCTGGGACGAGGCGCAGCGGGTCTTCATGCGGGAGCACCGTCCGCAGTCCCTGCTGCAACGGCTGATCGAGCCCGAGGAGATCGCCAACATGGTGGTCTACCTCAGCTCCGACCTCGCGTCCGCGACGACCGGCGGCGCGCTGCGGGTCGACGGCGGCTACGTGGACGCGATCCTGCCCTGACGGCGGCGGTGCGTCAGCGGGCGGGCCCCGGCGGGGCGAGGTCCTCCGGCTCGCCGAACCGCGAGGGGACCAGATTGGCCTGGTGCCGGTGGGCACGGATGAGTTCGGGTGCACGACCTCGTCCAGGCGGTCGATGTCCTGGGCCGTCGGCTCCAGTTGGGCCGCGCCGGGGTTGCCCGCCGGCGGCTCCGGCCACTCGGTGGGGTGCCGGCCGTCGGCGACACCCGCGGGCGGGACGCTGCCGGCTTCCCGCACTCCATCGCCGTCCCTCTCGGTCGGGCGAAGGTGCGGATACGGATACTCCCACGGTGACCGCCGACGCCGCGTCGCGCATGCCGCGGCGGCTCGCCGGAACACACACGAGGGGCGGGGCGCATCACGCGCCCCACCCCTCGCCGCTCCGCGCCGTCCCGTACCGCCCTACGCGCGGTGGTACTGGACGGGAGTGCCGACCTCGCCGCCGAGCTTCTGCGCGGCGTGCCGGGCCCAGTACGGGTCGCGCAGCAGCTCCCGGGCCAGGAGTACGGCGTCCGCGCGCCCCGAGGCGACGATGGCCTGTGCCTGCTCGGGCTCGGTGATCAGACCGACGGCCGCGACCGGCATGCCGGTCGCGCTGCGCACGCGCTCGGCGTAGGGCACCTGATAGCCGGGAACGGCCTCGATCCTGGCGTCCGGCACGTTGCCGCCCGTGGAGACGTCCAGCAGGTCAACGCCGCGGGCTTGCAGTTCCTTGGCGAAGCGGACGGTGTCCTCGCCGGTCCAGCCCTCGCGGTGGTCGTCCGCGTTCTCGGCGAGCCAGTCGGTCGCGGAGGTGCGGAAGAAGAGCGGCAGTTCCTCGGGCCACACGGCGCGGACCGCGTCGACGACCTCCAGGGCGAAGCGGGTACGGCCCTCGAAGGAGCCGCCGTACGCGTCGGTGCGCCGGTTGCTGTGGGGCGAGAGGAACTGGTGGATCAGGTAGCCGTGGGCACCGTGGATCTCGGCGACCTGGAAACCGGCCGCAAGCGCCCGGCGGGCCGCGTCGGCGAATTCCCGGACGATCTCCGCGATCCGCTCGGCGGTCAGCTCCACGGGGGTCGTCGAGTGCTCGGCGAAGGGAAGCGGGCTCGGTCCGACCGGGATCCAGCCGTGCGGCTCCCAGGGCGGGATCGGCGCGCCGCGGTCGACCCAGGTGCGCTCGGTGGAGGCCTTGCGGCCGGCGTGGGCGAGCTGGATCCCGGGGACGGTGCCCTGGGACTTCAGGAACTCCGTGATCCGCCGGAACGCGGCGACCTGGGTGTCGTTCCAGATGCCGAGGTCGTAGGGGCTGATCCGGCCCTCGGCGCTGACGGCGGTGGCCTCCGTGATGATCAGGCCCGTGCCACCGGCCGCGCGGGCCGAGAGGTGGGAGAAGTGCCAGTCGTTCGGCACGCCGGCGTCAGGGCCGTCCGGTGCCGCGCTGTACTGGCACATGGCCGCCATCCAGATGCGATTGGGGACGGTCAGCGACCTGAGGGTGTACGGCTCGAACAGGGTGGTCACGCGGGTGTCTCCTCTGATGGCGTCGGGGGGCCTGGGGCATTGGCGCGGGCGTCCAGGCCGCCATATCAGTGCAACAGCGCCTTACAAGCCACTACAATAATTGCAGACGCCCATAGATGCAAACGCATGCTTTCGCGGCGCCGATCACAGCCGCCGCCACGGCCGGAGGGGAGCGGAGGAGCCGGAGGGGAGCGGCCGGTCCGGCGGAGAGCGATCAGTAGAGAGTGGCGACAGCGGTGCGGTGCAGCATGTCCTCGGCCCGCCCCCAGGGCCAGCCGTTCTCGACGACGAGCGTGCGCCAGCCGGTGGGCCCGAACCAGAACCACAGCAGGTCGGCCGTCTCCTCGACGGCGCAGTGGCGCGGCGGTTCGTCGAGCCCGTGCAGATGGACGGCGACGGTGCGCAGCGCCGCCCGGTACGCGGTGGTGGCCCGCTCCCACAGCGCCTCGCCGTTCTCGTGGACCGGCAGCGCCTTGTGGATGGCCTCGTGGACCCGGAACTGGCTCTCGTTCCCGGCCCGCGTGCCGTGCGCGACGGCCCGCAGCGCCTCGGCCGGCGTGCGCAGTGTGAGCACATGGGCGACGGCGTCCCCGTACCCCGACTGCACGACGGCCGCGTCCACGATCCGGTCGAGGATGTCGCCCTTGCTCCCCACGCTGGCGAACACCGTCTTCGCCGCCACGCCGGCCGCCGCGGCGATGTCCGCGACGGTGACGCGCCCGTAGCCACGCTCGGCGAAGAGCGCCGAGGCCCGGTCGAGGATCAGCGCGCGCGTGCGCGCCGCGGCCTGCTCGCGGAGGGGGGAGACGTATGCGCGCTTCTGGGTCACCGGACCATCCTAGCCAAAATGATCACGACATTGACCTATTCAATCGGTGGTTTGTAACCTCAATATGCGCGGTTCGAACACCCCGCGCCACCGAACCCACCCGACGCGGGCGAAAGGCACACGACGATGGCGATGGACGCCGTGGAACTGGCACACGGGCTCTTCCGGATACTCGAGACGGGCGATCCCGCCCTGGCCGCCGAGGTCGTCGGCGCGGACAACCACAACCGCGAGGCCGCGGTCGCCCCCGCGGCCTGCGCGATCCCCGGCCCCGCCGGCACCCTGGCCTCGGGCGCGTGGCTGCGGTCGGCCTTCGACGGCCTGCGCTTCCCGTTCGCCGGGGTCGCGGTCAACGACCACCAGGTGTGGGTGCGACTGCGCATGCAGGGGCGGCACACGGGCCCCTTCGTCCGCTTCAAGGACGGGGCGCTCGACCAGGCCGTGCCGCCCACCGGGCGGGAGGTCGACTTCGAGCAGGTGCACCTGCTCGACATCCGCGACGGCAAGGTGGTCCGGCACGAGGCCCTGCGCGACGACCTGACGATGCTCGGCCAGCTCGGGGTCTTCCCGCCCTCGCCGGCCGTCGCGCTGCGCGTCGCCGCTTGGAAGATCTCCGGCCGCGCCGCGCGCGCCGCGGCCGAGGTCACGGACGCGGCGGCCGAGGCGGCCCGGGCGCTGGACGGCTTCAGCGCGGCCGCCCACCGGGGCTGACCAGGGTGCTTGCGTCACGGCAGCGTGACGTCCACAATAGTTGCAGACGTTAATTATTGCAGACGTAGATCATCGGGAGGCGGCGATGACCGCGACGGATCCGGCCCTGACCGGGCTCTCGCAGAGCTGGTACGCCCTCTCGGCGCTGCACGGCAGGATCGAGGCGCACATCGAGCGCGCCCTGCAGGCGGGACACGAGCTGAGCGTGCGCGAGTACTCCCTGCTCGAGGTCCTCAGCCGGCAGCACGACGGACCGGGCGGCCACCTCCAGATGAAGCAGGTGGCCGAGGCCGTCGTGCTCAGCCAGAGCGCGACGACGCGCCTGGTGACCCGCCTGGAGGACCGGGGGCTCCTCAGCCGCTACCTGTGCGTCACCGACCGGCGCGGGATCTACACCGACGTCACGGAGCCCGGCCTGGCACTGCTCGCCGAGGCCCGGCCGACCAATGACGCGGCGCTGCGCGACGCGCTGGACGAGGCCGCGAAGAACCCGAACCTGGCCCCGCTGGTCAGGACGGTCGAGGGGCTGCACCTCCCGGCGTCCGTCTGAGCCCGCGGAGGATCACCGAGGCCGGTCGCGCTGCGCGACCGGCCTCAACTCACCGTGAGAAGCGGCGCCGTTCGGGGCGCACTCAGCATGGCATCCCTTTTGCGGTCGTTTGTTCCGCCGTGTCAGGCTGGACTGTCCGACACCGCTGAAGGGACCCGTCATGAGGCTCGCCTCGATCCTTCCCGGCCGCATCGGCTTCGGCACCGCCCCACTGGGCAACATGTTCCGCGCCGTACCGGACGGGGAGGCGCGGGCAACCCTCCGGGCCGCCTGGGACCAGGGCATCCGCTACTACGACACGGCCCCGTTCTACGGGGCGGGTCTGGCGGAGCTGCGCCTGGGTGAACTCCTGTCCCGGCAGCCCTCGGACACCTACGCGCTGTCCACGAAAGTCGGGCGGGTCATCTTCGACGAGAGGGAGGACCCGGGGGCGCGCGAACAGGAACTGGGCGAGAAGGAAGGCCTGTTCGAGCACGGACGGCACCTGACGATGGTGACCGAGTACACCGCGGAGGCCACCGAGCGCTCGCTCGACGACAGCCTCAAGCGACTGGGCACCGACCGCATCGACATCGTGTGGGTCCACGACATCGCGCAGGACTTCCACGGCGACGCATGGCTGCAGAAGTTCGACGAAGCGCGCACCGGCGCCTTCCGGGTGCTCACCCGGCTGCGCGACGACGGCGTCATCAAGGCCTGGGGCATCGGCACCCATCGCGTCGAACCCATCGAGCTGGCCCTGGAGTTGGCGGAGCCTCAGCCCGACGGCTTCCTGCTCGCGGGCCGTTACACCCTCCTGGACCACGAGCGCGCCCTCCAGCGACTGCTGCCCACCGCGCAGGAGCAGGGCCTCGGCATGGTCGTGGGGGGACCCTACAGCTCCGGGGTGCTGGCGGGCGGGGAGCACTTCGAGTACCGGCCCGCCTCCGCGGAAGTGCGCGACAAGGTCCGGCGGATCAAGGAGATCGCCGACCGGCACGGCGTGGGCATGAAGGCGGCGGCGCTGCAGTTCTCGCTCGCCCACCCGGTCGCGTGCGCCGTCGTCCCGGGGGCGACCCGGCCGGGCCGCATCACCGAGGACATCGCCGCGGCGCGGGAGCAGATCCCGGCGGCGTTCTGGCACGACCTGCGCGCGGCGGGACTCGTCAGCCCAGTCGCACCGCTCCCCGGCGGCGCCTGAATCCGCGCCCTGCGGCCGCAGCGTCACCCTCCGCACGCGTCCGCCGACGACACCAGGAGAACACCCATGGCATCGACTTCGACGAGTCAGGTCGTCCCCGCCTCCCCCGCGCACGTGTGGCGGTTGATCGGCGGCTTCGGCTCCCTGCCCGACTGGATCCCCACCATCCCGGACTGCGTCCTCCTGGAGGGCGGCCGGGTCCGCCGGCTCACGACCTCCCAGGGCGAGGTCGTCGTCGAACGCCTGCTGGCCTTCGACGCGCAGCAGCGGTCCTACTCCTACACCCTCGACGCGAGCCCCTTCCCCGTCACGGGCTACCTGTCCACGCTGCGGGTGCACGAGGTCCCCGGCGCGAAGGACGCGGCGGAGGTCCAGTGGTCCGGCCGGTTCGTCCCGCAGGGGGTCGAGGACGACGACGTGATCGCCCTCTTCACCGGGATCTACCGCGACGGCCTGGACGGCCTCCTGAAGGCCCTCTCGGGCTGACGCGCGCGACCGCCACGGACCGTCCCGGAGCGCCGCGGGCACCGGCGGTGTGTGCTCGCCGGTGCCCGCCGCGCCGCACGCCCGCGGTCAGGCCGCGGGCAGCGGGGCCTCCCGCGCGACCAGGCCCTGCGCGCGCAGGTCCTGCCAGAAGGCGGCGGGGACCGGCTCACGGAGGGCGGCCAGGTCCTCCGCGATGCGGCCGGGCTTGGTGGCGCCCGGGATCACGGCGGCGGTCGCCGGGTTGGCGAGGGCGAACTGCAGGGCCGCGGCCTTGACGCCGATGCCGTGCCGGTCCGCGAGGTCCCTGATCCGCCCGACCCTGGCCAGGATCTCCGGCGAGGCCTCCGCGTACTCGAAGTGCCGCCCGCCGGCCAGCACGCCGGAGCTGTACGGGCCGCCGACGACGATGCCGACACCGGCCGCCGCGGCGGCGGGCATCAGGCGCTGCAGGGCCCGTTCGTGGTCGAGCAGGGTGTAGCGGCCGGCCAGCAGGAAGGCGTCCGGGCGCGGTTCGTCGAGGTCGAGGGTGGTCTCCAGGGGCTCGACGCGGTTGACGCCGATGCCCCAGGCCTTGATGACGCCCTCCTCGCGGAGGCGGGACAGGGCGCGGAAGGCGCCGGTGCGGGCCTCCTCGAACTTCTCCAGCCACGCGTCGCCGTAGAAGTCCTGCGCGATGTCGTGGACCCACACGATGTCGACGCGGTCGGTGCGCAGGCGCTTCAGGCTCTCCTCGACGGAGCGCAGCGTGGCGTCGGCGGTGTAGTCGTTGACGATCGTATGGGGGCGGCCGTGCTCGAAGAGGTTGCCCTTCTCGCCCAGTTCGCGCGCGGCCGGGTCGACCTCGTCGAGGATGATCCGGCCGACCTTGGTGCTCAGGACGTACTCGTCGCGCGGCTTGTCCGCGAGGGCGTCGCCGAGCCGGATCTCGGCCAGGCCCGCCCCGTACAGCGGCGCCGTGTCGTAGTAGCGGATGCCCTGGTCCCAGGCCGCCTGCACGGTGGCGGCGGCCTCGTCCTCGGGGATGGCCCGGAACATGTTGCCCAGCGGGGCGGTGCCGAAGCCGATCCGGTCGGGCAGGATGCGCGTGAAGTCCATGGGGGTTCCTTCTCGGATTGCGGGGGTCGCGGGGGATCGCGGGATTGCGCGGACAGGGGGTTGGCGGGCGCGGTACCCGCCGGCGTCGGTGGGGTCAGTGCCGGGCGGCGAGCGCGGGCTGCTCGTGGCCCTGGGAGTCGGCGACGACCCGGCTGCGGCCGCCGCCGGCGTGGCCCCGGCGCCGGTCGAGGCCGGCGGAGACCACGGCCAGCAGCAGGGCGGAGCCGGTGAGCACCGCGCCGACCACGTTGGGCGCGGTGTAGCCGAGCCCCGCGGCGATGACGATGCCGCCCAGCCAGGCGGACAGGGCGTTGCCGAGGTTGAAGGCGCCGATGTTCACGGCCGAGGCCAGGGTCGGAGCTCCGGACGCCTGGTCGAGGACCCGCTTCTGCAGCGGCGGCACGGTCGCGAAGCCCAGGGCGCCGATCAGGAAGACCGTCACGGCGGCGGCGGGCCGGCTGTGCGCGGTGAGGGTGAACAGGGCGAGCACGGCGGCCAGGGAGCCGAGCGCCGTGAAGAGCATCGGCATCAGGGCCCGGTCGGCGTACCTGCCGCCGATCAGGTTGCCGACGACCATGCCCACGCCGAACAGGACGAGCAGCCAGGTGATCGAGGAACCGGCGAAGCCGGCCACGTCGGTCATCATCGGCGCGATGTAGGTGATGGCCGCGAAGACGCCGCCGAAGCCCAGCACGGTCATCGCCATGGCCAGGACGACCTGGGCGTTGCGGAAGGCGCGCAGTTCGTGCCGCAGGCTCACCCCCGCGGGCTTGGGCAGGTCCGGGACCAGCTTGGCGACGCCTGCCAGGCCGAGGACGCCGAGGGCGGCGACGAGCACGAAGGTCACCCGCCATCCGGCGCTCCGGCCGATGAGTGTTCCCAGCGGCACACCGACGACGTTCGCCACGGTCAGCCCGGTGAACATCAGCGCGATGGCGCGGGCCTTCTTCTCGGGCGCGACCAGTTCGGCGGCGACCACCGAGCCGATGCCGAAGAAGGCTCCGTGGGTGAAGGAGGCCAGGATGCGGCCGGCCAGCATGACGCCGAAGACCGGGGCGAACGCGGACACCAGGTTGCCCAGGACGAACAGGACCATGAGCAGCATGAGCATGTTCTTGCGGGACACCTTGGTGCCCAGCAGCGTCATGATCGGCGCGCCGATCATGACGCCGAGGCCGTAGCCCGTCACCAGGAGGCCGGCAGTGGGTACGGACACGCCGAAGTCGGAGGCGACCTGCGGCAGCAGGCCCATGATCACGAATTCGGTGGTTCCGATCCCGAAGGCCCCGATGGCGAGGGCCAGGAGCGCGATGGGCATGGTGGGGACCTCTCAAAGATTGCGATGGCGCCTAGCTGGCGTCCACAATATTTGCAGGCGCCGCATAACGTCAAACGCGGGCCATCCGGAACGTGCAGGCTCGGCGTTCTCGCGGCACTCATGCGCGGCGCACGCAGCCTGCCCACCCTCTCACATATGCCGCGTTTGCAAATACTGGCGTACGCAACTAGCGTGACGGCCCGAAGCGCGGAAGGTTCCCCCCTCCGCCCGGACGTTCACCCGTCCGCACTCGCTCCCACGGCCCCGGCCGGCCGTGACGCGAAAGGATCAGCGCCATGACGACACCCATCCCCCACCTCACGCTGAACAACGGCGTCACCATGCCGCAGCTCGGTTTCGGCGTCTTCCAGGTGCCCGACGCGGAGACGGCCGCAGCCGTCACCACCGCTCTGGAGAGCGGCTACCGCAGCATCGACACCGCGGCGATCTACGGCAACGAGGCCGGCGTCGGCCAGGCCCTGGCGGCCTCCGGCATCCCCCGCGACGAGCTCTTCGTGACCACCAAGCTGTGGAACGCCGACCAGGGGTACGACAGCACCCTGGCCGCCTTCGACGCCTCCCTCGCCCGGCTCGGCCTCGACCACGTGGACCTGTACCTGATCCACTGGCCCGCACCCGCCCACGACCGCTACCCGGACACCTGGCGCGCCTTCGAGAAGATCCGCTCCGAGGGACGGGCGCGCGCCATCGGTGTCTCCAACTTCCAGCCCGAGCACCTGCGGCGCCTGATGGACGAGAGCGGCGTCACCCCGGCGGTCAACCAGGTCGAACTGCACCCGCGGCTGCAGCAGCGCGAGCTGCGCGCCTTCCACGCGCGGCACAGCATCGCGACCGAGGCGTGGAGCCCGCTCGCCCAGGGCGCGCTGCTGGCGGACCCGGCCGTCACGTCCATCGCCGACCGCCTGGGCAGGACGCCGGCCCAGGTGATCCTGCGCTGGCACCTGCAGCACGGCACCATCGTGATCCCGAAGTCCGTGACGCCCGAGCGCATCCGCCAGAACCTCGACGTCTTCGGCTTCGACCTCACCGACTCCGACATCGCCGCGATCGACGCCCTCGACGACGGCGGCCGCATCGGGCCGGACCCCGACACCTTCAACTGACCGCCCGCGTACACGCCACGGCGGGGAGTCGTCGGCCGATCTCGTGGCCGGGCCACCCGGACGACTCGGCAACTCCCCCGGGCCGAGAGCCGGTGGAACGCCGTGCCCGGGAGCTCCCCCAGCGGAGCCGGGAGCGTTCGTGACGACAGGGCCCCGGCGGCCGTCCCCCTACGGCGTCGGCGGGACGCCGCCGGGAGGCCCGGCGGGCGGCTGGGCGGCGGGCTGGCTGAACAGCCGGTCCTCCACCGCGGAGAGCACGAGCAGCAGACCCAGCAGGAACACCGGCAGTCCGAGCACGAGTGCGGCGATCATCGGGGCCTCCTCCACGTGGGGTTGCCCACGCGCCTTCCCCCCGCCGCGCGTTCCATGGCACTCCCCCGCCGACGATGTCCGGCCGCCGCCACGCCCGCGGCGGCCCGCCGTCGTCAGGCGCCTGTCGGCACGGTCCGTGCCGGCCCCTCGCCCCCGCTCACCAGCGCAGCGCGTCCTGTCCGCCGACGTGTCCGACGCGACGCTGGTGCGGGATCTGATCCGGACGGCGGGCGCGGCGTGCCGGGCGGCCGCGCGACCCGCCGTGCTCGCTCCAGCGCAGAACACCGGCGACCGCGGCCGTGGCGCACAACAGTGCGGCGAAGAAGGCGTTGAACATGCTGCCCGCCGTCACGGCACCGATGAGGGCCCCGAGCACGCCGCCGCCCAGTGCCGCGCAGAAAACGAGCCTGCGAATCTTCAAATCCACGAAGAATCACTCCCTTTCGCTTTCGTCACCACCCTTGCCCCGCTCGTGCACCGGTTATTCCAAGGATCGTCTCCATGGGTGAACCCCGCCGCGGTGCCGGTCGAAGTCGGGGAAACGGCGCATGTCGCCCCCCGGTCCGGGCAGACGCGTCACGCGGGACGGGCCCGCCCGGGACCAAGCGGGAGCGGACGGGAACGCCATGGTGGAGCAGCGAAGTGCGGCGGGCGGGCTCCACGGGACCGGGAGCCCGCGATCGCAGGACCGCCCTTACCGGGCCGCGGAGTTGCTGACCGTGGCGCGCCGCACCGCGGTGGCGCTCTGGGACGAGGACGCCTCGGAGAAGGCCGCCGCCCTCACGTACTACGGCGTACTGACGCTCTTCCCCGGCATGCTGCTGACGGTGTCGGTCATCGGCCTGGCCGACGCGTCGGCCACGGGTGACCTCATCGCGCGGGTGAGCGCCCTCGCCCCTGCCGGGTCCGGGGAGATGCTGGCGCGCACGATGCGGGGGGTGGCGCGGGAGCGGTCGGCCGCCTGGGTGCTGGCGGTCACCAGCGGGACGGCCGCGTTGTGGTCGGCGGTCAGTTATCTGGCCGTGTTCCGGCGGGCGTTGCACGCGATGAACCGGGTGCGCGACCACCGGCCGTCCTGGCGTGCCGCGCCGCGCATCGCGGCGACGGCCTCGGTGCTGCTGACGCTGCTCGCGCTGGGCCCGCTGACCTTGATGCTCACGGGCCGGCTGGCCCGGCGGTCAGGTGAACTGCTCGGTGTGTCAGCGGTGGCGGTGACCGCGTGGAACGTCGTCAAGTGGCCGCTGCTGCTGTGCCTGACGACGCTGCTGGTGCTGGTCCTGTTCCGGTCCGGACCGCCGCAGGTGCGCCCGGTGCGGGTGATGCTGCCCGGCGGTGTGCTCGCGGTGCTGCTGTGGCTCGCGTCGACCCCCGTGCTGACGCTGTACGTCGCGCACGTCGGGACGTACAGCCGGCTGTACGGGCCGCTGGCCGGCACGGTGGTCTTCCTGATGTGGCTGTGGGTGTCCAACCTCGCGCTGCTCAGTGGCGCGCACTTCAACGCGGAGCTGCGGCGCCACCGGCCGGGCGGGGCCCCGTGCGCCGCCGGCCGCCGGGACGCGGCGCGATGACGTCGGCCCTGATCTGCCGCATCGGGCTGCTGACCACCCGGTAACGGCCGTTGGGCAGCTGGGCCGTGACACCGGTGACACGCACCGTGAGCGGGCCCGCCCACTCGTAGTCCCGGCGTTCGGCGTGGCGCTGCAGCGCGTCGGTGAGGGCCTCCCCCACGCGGCCGCGGTCCTGGCCCAGTTCCTCGTGCACGGCGACGGCCAGTTCGACGGTGTAGACGTTGGGCACCACCACCCGGCTGGCACTGCACACCACGGCACGGTCGTCGCACTCGCGTCGCAACGCGTCGAGCAGTTCCACCGGCTCGTGGTCGAAGGCCCTGGCGTACAGCGCGTGCTCCCAGCGCTCGATCGCCCTTTCCCAGCGTCGCAGCATCCCCATGCCGTCGCGCCTGCCCGGGCGGCCGGGCCTGATGCCGTCGTGCCGCGACCACGGCCGGAAACCGGCGGTGCGGCGGGACGAACAGCCGGAACTGCGACCCGATGAGAGGTGTGCTGCGATGGAAGCGACGGAAGCGACGGCACCCGCGGGCGGCACCCGGGAAGAGCGTTCGTCCGCGCGCCGATCGCCGAGTCCGCGGAACCAGACACCGGGAGCAGTCGAATGAGCGATGCAGCGCAGGGAGCGGCGGCCCAGGACACCTTCGACGTGGTGGTCGTCGGCGCGGGCCCGGTCGGTCAGACCGTGGCCGAGAAGACCCGGGCGGCGGGGCTGAGCGTGGCGGTGGTGGAGCGCGAACTGGTCGGGGGCGAGTGCTCGTACTGGGCGTGTGTTCCCAGCAAGGCGCTGCTGCGGCCGGTGATCGCCGTCTCCGACGCCCGGCGGGTCGACGGCGCGCGGCAGGCGGTGACCGCGCCGGTGGCCGCCGACGGCGCGTTCGCCCGCCGTGACGGATTCGTCACGGACTGGAAGGACGACGGTCAGGCCGACTGGGTCCACGGCATCGGCGCCGAACTGGTGCGCGGCCACGGGCGGCTGGATGGACCGCGCCGGGTCGCCGTGCACGTCTCCGGGAGCGAGCCGCGTGTGCTGACCGCCCGGCACGCCGTCGCCGTCGCCACCGGCAGCAGGCCCGCGCTGCCCGCCGTCCCCGGGATCGACGAGGCGAGGCCGTGGACGAATCGCGAGGCGACGGACTCCCACACGGTGCCCCCACGGTTGGCGATCGTCGGCGGCGGTGGTGTCGCGGTGGAGATGGCCACCGCATGGCAGGGGCTCGGTTCGCAGGTGACGCTGCTGGTACGGCGCAGCGGCCTGCTGCCGCGCATGGAGCCGTTCGTCGGAGAGATGGTCGCCGTCGGGCTGGCCGAGGCGGGTGTGATGATCCGGACCGGGGTGGCGGTGACGGCACTGTCCCGGCCGGGTGGCACCGGCCCGGTCACGGTGACCCTGGACGACGGCGACACCCTGGAGGCCGACGAGGTCCTCTACGCCACCGGCAGGCTGCCACTGACCGACGACATCGGCCTGGACACCGTGGGCCTGGCCCCCGGCGCGTGGCTGGACGTCGACGAGAGCTGCCGGGTCCGCGATGTCGACGGCGGGTGGCTGTACGCGCTCGGTGACATCAACCACCATGCCCTGCTGACCCACCAGGGCAAGTACCAGGCGCGTATCGCGGGCGCCGCGATCGGCGCCCTCGCGGCGGGCCGGCAGCTGGACACCGCGGAGTGGGGCCCGCACGCGGTCACCGCCGACGTGCACGCGGTGCCGCAGGTGTTCTTCTGCGACCCCGAGGCGGGCGCGGTGGGCCTGTCCGCGGCCGAGGCGGAGCGCGCCGGGCACCGGGTGCGGACGGTGGACGTGGACACGGGCCGCGTGGTGAAGGGTGCGCAACTGTACGCCGACGGCTACCCGGGGCGGGTCCGCATGGTCGTCGACGAGGACACCGGCAGGCTGCTCGGTGTGACGTTCGTCGGGCCCGCCGTCAGCGAACTGCTGCACTCCGCGACGGTCGCCGTCGCCGGGCAGGTCCCGGTCGACCGGCTGTGGCACGTCGTCCCGTGCTTCCCCACGATCAGCGAGGTGTGGCTGCGGCTGCTGGAGGCCTACGCCGCGGAATGAGCCGGAGCCGGGACGGCCGGCGGCGCGGGCGTCAGTGCTCGCGCCGGAGGGCCACGACGGCCATGTCGTCGCCCAGCGGCCCGTGGGCGTGGCCCAGCAGGTCCCGGGTCACCTCCTGCACCAGGGTGGCCGGGCAGGAGCCGGTCAGCCCGGCGGCGCGTTCCACCAGAGGGTAGAAGCCGCCCTCGGCGTCGCGGGCCTCGGTGAGCCCGTCGGTGTAGAGCAGCAGCTGGTCACCGCCCACGAAGGGGAAGGTGCTGGGGGCGTACGTGCTCTCGGCCAGGGCCCCGAGGCCGAGCGGCGGGGCGGGCTCGGCCACGTCGAGCAGGGTCGCCCGGCCCTCGTGCAGCAGGAGCGGGGGCAGGTGGCCGCAGCTGACCACGTGGACGAACGGCTCGTCGTCGGGGATCTCGACGACGGCGGCCGTCACGAAGCGCTCCCCCACGTCGGCCTCGGCCGGTGTGTCGCAGAACTCCGCCAGGCCCCAGCGCACGCTGCCCTCCAGCGAGGCGACCAGTTCCGGCAGCGGCTCCTGGCGGTGGGCCGCGGCGCGGAAGGCGCCGAGCACGGTCTCGGTCTCGCCGAGCGAGTTCAGTCCCTTGCCGCGCACGTCCCCGATGAGCAGGCGGGTGGCGTTCGCGGTGCGCGCTACCGCGTACAGGTCGCCGCCGACCCGGGCGCCGTCGTCGGCCGAGCGGTAGGCGGAGGCGATCGTCAGCGGTCCGGAGCGGCCGGGCAGCGGCCGCAGGACGACTCTCTGGGCCGCCTCCGAGATCCGGCGCTCGCCGGCGAGCTCGTGCCGTCCCCGCTCGCTCGACAGGGCGAAGACCACCAGCAGCACCGACACCAGCACCAGCGACGCCAGCTGCACCAGGACGTTCTCCGTGGTCAGGGCATCGCGTTCGACGGCGGCGGCGATCAGCGCCAGCACGGCGAGCAGCGCGGTCAGGGCGCCGCGCAGGGGCCCGGCGAAGGCGGCGACCAGCGCCACCGGCACCACCAGGACGTGCGCGATGTGGATGTTCATGGGCAGGAACAGGTCCGCCACCGGAACGGCCACGATCAGCAGGGCGGCCACGGCGGTGAGGACGTAGTCGCACACGCGCCGCCCGGCGGTCCCGCGGTCCCCCGCGCCACGGGGCCCGCCATGCCACCACGCCCACATCCTGGCTCTCCTCTCCGCCCCGGACCCGGCCGGCCGCGCACCGGCACCAACCATGGTGCAGGCCATGCAACAAAGAGACCAAACATTCTCTTCCCGACGAAATGCACCATACCCGGCAGCTCTCCCGGCGGTGCGGGGTAGGGATCGAGGATGATCCGGGTACTGGTCGTGGACGACGAGGCGCTGATCCGCACGGGATTCCAGCACATCCTCGACGCGGCGGACGACATCGAGACGGTCGCCGCGGTGCCCGGGGGACGGGCGCTGCGGGCGGTGGAGGAGCTGCGTCCGGACGTCGTGCTCCTCGACATCCGGATGCCCGATGTGGACGGTCTCACGATCCTCGCCGAGATCCGCCGGATGCCCACGCCCCCGGTGGTGGCGATGCTGACCACGTTCGACACCGACGAGTACGTCGCCGCCGCGCTCCGGGCCGGGGCGGCGGGCTTCCTGCTGAAGGACACCGACCCCGAGCAGCTGGCGTACCTGGTGCGGAACCTGGCGGCGGGTGGGGTCGTGCTCGCCTCCGAGGTCACCCGTACTGTCGTGGACGGCTACCTGGAGGGCGAGGAGCAGGTCAGCGCGGCGCACGCGGTGGCCGCGCTGACCGACCGGGAGCGCGACGTGCTCGTCCTGGTCGCCGAGGGGCTGTCCAACGCCGACATCGGCACCCGGGTGCACCTGAGCACCGGCACGGTCAAGGACCACGTCAGCGCCATCCTCACCAAGCTGGGGGTGGGCAGCCGGGTGCAGGCCGCGCTCCTGGCCGAACGCGCGGGGCTGTTGCGCCACCGGCACGGGGACGGGCGCGCGCCGTGAGCCCGAGGCGCCGACGGCTGCGGCCGCGGCCGGCGGACGTGGCGCCGGTCCTGGCCCCGCCGGCCGCGACGGCCGCGACGGCCCGCCCGGGCCGGGACTCAGGCGACGTAGCGGCTGACGCGGGTCGCCCTGTTCAGGGCGTACTCCAGGGGGCCCCGCCGGAAGAAGGACGACCAGACCACGGCCAGCAGCAGCGCGGCCGCGACGAACGCGAGAAGGACCCCCATCGGCGGGCCGGGAAGGTCGTCGAGGTCGAGGCCCAGTGCCTTGATGGCGAGGATGTGCCCGACGTAGAAGGTCAGCGACATGGAGCCGACCGCGATCACCGGCGTCGCCACCCGCCGGACGGCGCGCCCGCGCTCGACGACGTCCGTGCACCCGACGAGCACCAGCAGCGCCACACCCGTGCCGGCGATCACCGAGAGCGTGGTCTCGCTGTGCGGGGAGGCCGCCCAGAGCCACGACGTGGAGTCACCGTCGCCGCTCGGGAAGCCCGCGGCGTCCGACCACCAGGCCGACCGCGCGCCGCCGTGCTCCGCGTCCACCCCGAACATGGAGATTCCCGGCACCACGCCGGGAATCAGGTGCAGCGCCAGCCATGATCCGCCGTAGCCGACCAGGGCCAGCGCTCCACCTGTCATCGCCAGCCGCGCACGAACGGCCGCCGACCTGAGGTCGAGACGGGCAACCGCCATGCCGGCGATGAGGAACGGCACCCACGCGAGGACGGGATAGTCACCGGTGAACATCAGCCCGATGACACCGTCCGTGCCGCCGACGTGGGCCAGGAGGTCGTGCCGCGTGACCGCCTCCGCCCACGAGCCTTGATCGATCGAGCGCTGCACCACGAAGAGGGCCTGGGGCAGCACCAGCACGCTGACCGCCGCGATCGCCGCGACGTCGGCGGGGCGCAGCCGGTGCAGCGGCAGAACGAGCAGGAAGCACACGCCGTAGTACGCGAGGATCACCTCGATCGAGGTGCCCAGCATGGTCAGCGCGGTACCCAGGGCCGCCAGGATCACCGCGCGGACCGCCACCCGGACGACCGCCTGCCGGCCGGCACGGCCGGTGGCGGGGACCCGCCGCCCGGTGATGAGGACGATGGAGAAGCCGGCCAGGAAAGCGAAGAGGGCCGACGACCGGCCCTGCGCCACCTCCATCAGCCGGCCCTGGAACCCTCCTACCGAAGGATCGGGGCCCACGTGGGCCGCGTACATTCCGAGGACCGCCAAGCCGCGCGCGAGGTCCACACCCACCATGCGGCCCACCGACGTGTTTCCGGCGGTGCCTACCGGGGCGCCGGTGGGAGCCGCCCGCTCCGCTACCGGTCGCCCCGGGGCCGACACGGTGAAGAGAACATCGTGCGCCATGCCTCGATCATCCCCGGCCGGGGCCGCCCACCGGTATCCGGCAGGCGTCCGGTCCTGCCCCGCCGGGCGGAGGTGCCCACCCCCCGCCGCCTGGCGGGACCCGGCGCCACGGGCAGGACGCGCTCCGGGCACAATGGGCCGGCATGAGCCCCTGGTTCGAGCAACTGCGGTTCGGCGACGGCCTCGTCCGCCTCAGCGAGCCACACGTCCACGAGATCCTCAGGTCGAACGTGTGGTGGCTGCGGGGCACGGACCGCGACGTCGTGGTGGACGCGGGACTGGGCGTGGTCGCCCTGCGCGAGGCGGTACCCGCGCTCTTCGCCCGCGATCCGCTGGTCGTCCTCAGCCACGCGCACCTGGACCATGTCGGCGGGGCGTACGAGTTCCGCGAGCGGGCGGGGCACCCCGCCGACGCCGCCGCCCTGGCGGCCGGCGTCCCGGCGAGCCTGGACGGGCCCGAACTCGCACGCCTGCTCGGCACCGAGGACGTGGGGGCGGACTTCCCCGACGTGATGATCGACGCGCTCCCCGAACCCGGCTACGACCCGGCGGCGTACCGCGTCGGCGCGGTGACGCTGACCCACCCGGTGGAGGACGGGGACCGCATCGACCTCGGCGGCCGGACGCTCACCGTCCTGCACCTGCCGGGGCACACCCCCGGGTCCGTCGCGCTGCTGGAGGAGCACACCGGCGCGCTGTACTCCGGTGACGTCGTCTACGACGGGTACCTGGTGGACGATCTGCCCGAGTCCGACGTGGCCGCCTACCGGCGCAGCCTGGAGTTCCTGTGCGGGCTGGACGTGTCCGTCGTGCACCCGGGGCACGGGCGCAGCCTCGACCGGGCGCGACTGCGCGACGTCGCGCGGGCCTACCTGCGCAGAACGGACGAGGACGGGGCGTAGCCCGCCCGCGCCCGCGCGGCCGTCCGGGTCATCCGGGCCAGGTGCCGGTCAGCCGCCGCACGCCGGCCGCGCCGCCCCGGTCGACGGCGGCCTTGACAGTGGCGAAGATCGCGCCGCGCAGGGCGGCGGCGATCAGGACCTCCCGCCACGCACGGTCCTCGTCGGTGGCCTTGGGGGCCTCGCTCTCGCGTCCGATGAGCTTCCACGCCCTCGTGAACAGGGCGCCGGCCACGGCGCCGCCGAGCGCGCCGAGGGCCAGGCCCACCGGCCGGTACACCATCCTGGACTTCCTCATGGCCGGCGCTCACCGCCTGGTGCGGCGCACGACGAGGAAGATCAGCACGAACCCCGAGACGACGGCGAGGATCTGCCCGCGGTTGCGACCCGCCGCCGAAGCGGCCTCCTCCGCCTGCTGCCGGAAGCGCTCCGGGGTGCGCTCCTGGACCCGCCTGAACGCCCGGGCGGCCTTGTCCTTGGCCTGCGCCGTCCGCTCGTCGATCTGCCGCCGCGCGGCCGCCACGCGCTCGTGCCCGCGGGCCCCGGACTCCGCGGCGATCCCGCCGAGTTCCTCCCGGGCGCGCACCGCGTCCTCGCGCAACTGGTCGGGCGTCGGGGCCGACGCCGCCCCGCCCGCCTCGTGCTTGTCCGTCATCGCTCCGCCCTTTCCGTGATCCCGGCCGAACCGGCCCTCGCGCCGCGGGCTCCGCGATGCTGATGGATCGTCAGCGGATGGTCCCCGCCTCTCGGCCCTCACCGCCCGGCTACCCCTGTGTGGGCACGGCATGCGGGCGGCCCGGCCCGGGGCCACGTCACGGGCGCGGTGCGGGCGGCTCCTTCTCCCTGCCGAGGCCGGCCTCGACGTCGTGGCCGGCCGGCCCGTGCCCCGCGCCGGGGTGGGCGATGTCCGCTCCGAGGTCGGACGCGGCCTCGCCGGCAGCCTGCGTCAACTCGTCCTCGTCGTGGCGTCGTACGGCGTCCCAATGGCGCTCGGCGATCCGCGCGACAAGGTCACGGACCCCCTCGTGGTGTCCCTCGGCGGGGAGTTCGTCACGGCTCATGCCGCCATGTTCCGTTGCCGGGCAAGGACGGGACAGCCGACCAGGGGTGAACCTCGCTCCCGCACCCGGGCCCTGGCGCGGTCCGTGCCCGCGGCGTCCCCTACGCTCGGCTGGCCAGGGGTGATCAAGAGGAGGGGCAGGCAGGGGTGGGGAACGACGTGCACGGAGGGTGCCCGCAGTGCGGGGCGGAACTGCCGTCGGACCACCGGTTCGTGGTGTGGTGCGTGGGGTGCGCGTGGAACGTGCGGGGCGGTGCCGACGAGGCCGGGGAGGACGCCGGCCGCGTCGACCGGTTCCGGCGGCGACTGTCGCGGGCCTACGGCGAGGAGCTGTTCGGCCGGATGACGTCGGCACAGCCGCCGCGGCCCGGACGCGGCACCACGTACGCCGCGGCACACGCGCTCGCGGGAGTGGTCCACCTGCTGACGCTCGCGGTGGCGGCGAGCGGCCTGTGGCTCGTCGTGACGGGCTGGGACGTGGTCTTCCTGGGCGTGCTGGGGATCATGCTGCTGGCCCTGGCGTGGCTGATGCGCCCGAGGCTGCACGCGCTGCCCCGGGACGGGGTGCGGGTATACCGCGGCGACGCGCCCGCGCTGTACGGGCTGCTGGACGAGGTCGCCGGCGCCCTGGGGGCGCCGCGGGCCGACGTGGTCGTCGTGGACGCTGACGTGAACGCCTCCGTCCAGGTCGTGGGCCTGCGCCGCCGCATCGTGCTGAGGATCGGGCTCGGGCTGTGGGAGCCGCTCACCCCGCAGCAGCGGATCGCCCTGCTCGGCCACGAGTTCGGCCATCTGGTCAACGGGGACACCCGCCAAGGGCTGTTCGTGGGCTCCGCGCTCGGCACGCTCGCCCAGTGGTACGCCTTGCTGCGCCCGACGGACGACACCCGGGGCATGGGGCTGATCGCGACCGCCGCACGGCTGACGATGTTCCCTCCCGCCTACGCCGCGCTCCTGCTGCTGCGCCTGCTCGAGCACCTGACGTTGCGCGCCTCCCAGCAGGCCGAGTACCTCGCGGACGACCTCGCCGCGCGGATCGGTTCCTCGGCGGCGGCCATGGACGTCGTGGACTTCCTGCTGCTGGCCGACACCGCAACGTTCTGGCTGCACCGGCAGGGCGTCTCGGCCAGGACCGTGCACCGGGGCAGGACCGTCGGCCGGCAGCCCGCCGAGACGGTCTGGGAACAGCTGAGGGAGTACACGGACTCGATCCCCCCGCACGAGGTCGAACGGCGGCGCCGGCTGTCCGTCCTGACCGCCCACGCCGAGAACAGCACCCACCCGCCGACGCACCTGCGGCGTGCCGCGCTGGCGGTCCGGGAGCAGCGGCAGGCCGGCGTCGTGACGGACGTCGCGCGGGAGAAGGAGATCGACGCGGGGCTCGACCCGGCGCGCCGGGAGCTCGGCAGGAAGGTGCTGAACGGCTGAGAAGCCGCCGTGCGCCGCCGGGCCGCGTGCCATGATGCGGGACGGTGAGGCACAGGGACGGTCTTGTGCGCGCGGCACGGCACGGGGTACGGGAGCGATGAGACCAGGGCCAGGACCACAGCACCCCCTGACCGCCCCGGGCGCGGCGGGGACGCCGCCTGCCGCACCGGAGCCCGGAACGGCGGCGCCTGCACGGCCCCGGCTCCGGCGGTGGCTGTTCGTCCTGGCCGTGGTCGCGCTGCTGGCGCAGATGGCGGTCGCGATGGTGACGACCGCCGTGCAGCAGACCCCCACCATCGACGAACCCGTCTACGTGGGCACGGCGGAGGTCTACCTGCGCGAGCACAGCCTGCGCTTCAACCCCGAGCACCCGCCGCTGGGCAAGCTCGTGATCGAGAGCGGGCTGGCGTTCGCGGATGTGCACCTGGACCGGGGCTTCACCGGGGACCAGACGCAATTGGGGCGCCGCGTCCTGTACGAATCGGGCAACGACCCGTGGCGGGTGATGCTCGCGGCGCGCCTGCCGGTGATCGTGCTGACGCTGCTCTTCGGGCTGGTCGTCCTGGCCTTCGCGAGGGACCTGTTCGGTCCCGCGGGGGCACTGGTGGCGCTGGCGCTGTACGCCTTCTCGCCGGACGTCGTCGCGCACGGGTCGCTGGCCACCCTGGACGTGCCCGCGGCCGGTTTCGCGCTGACCTCGGCCTGGTGCCTGTGGCGCGCCCGCGGACGGCCGCGCCGGTGGCTGCCGCTCGCCGGTGCGGCGCTCGGGGCGGCGCTGGCGACCAAGATGAGCATGCTGGCGGCGGTGCCGGTGGTGCTGCTCCTGGTCGCCGTCGACCAGGGAAGGCGCCGGCGGTGGGGGCGCGGCCTCGCGGCGGCGGCCGGCGTGGGGCTGGTCGCGGTGGCGGTGGTCTGGGCCGCCTATCTCGCGGTGGACCCGCGGCTGCGGTGGACGACGCCGGGCGGGGTGCCGGCGGTCCACGGACCGCGCGGCCTGGTGACGTCGCTGCTGCCGTTCCCGGAGGCCTACCGGGACGGCGTGCGGCTGCAGTTCGGCTTCGAGAACGCCACGTGGGACGGCTTCCTCTTCGGCCGGCACTATCGCGGGGCGCTGTGGTACTACCTGCCCGCGGCGCTGCTGGTGAAGACCCCGCTCGGCATGACGGCCCTGTGGGCGGCCGGTGCGGCGGCGCTGGTCGCCGTACCCCGGCTGCGGCCCGCGGCGGCGTACCTGCTGCTGCCGCCCCTGGTGCTGCTGGCCGCGGCGATGACCGGGTCGCGGGACCTGGGCGTCCGCTACGCGGTGTTCATGCCCGTGTTCGGGGCGGTCGCGGCCGCGGGGGTCAACGCGGTGCGACGGCGGTGGGTCCACGTGACGGCTGCCGCGCTGGTCGCCTTCGTCGCGGTCAGCTCGCTGCGGACGTTCCCCTACTACCTCCCGTACTCCAACGAGGCTTTCGGCGGTCCCGCGCGGACGCATCTGCGCCTGCACGACTCGAACGTCGACTGGGGCCAGGACCTGGGACGGCTCGCCGACCGCCTGAGAGAACGTCATCCGGGCGAAACGGTCTGGCTGGTCTACAAGGGCAGCGGCGTGCCGTCGTACTACGGCATCGCGTCACGCGACCCGCTGACCGTGCCCCCGGAGCAGGTGCACGGACTGCTCGTCGTCTCGGACTCCTCGGCCGCCAAGGCGGAAGGACGGCTCGCCGCGCTGCTGAAGGGGGCGACCGCGATCGACGAGGTCGGGCACTCGATCACGCTCTACCGCCGCTGAGCGCCGGGCCGTGCGCCCGGCGCCGCTCGTCGGGACCGGTCAGGCCTTGCGGGCCACCATGCCGTAGACGTTGATGTCGGCGTCCGTCACGTCGTTGATGTCGTGGTAACGGATCTTGTCGATGTCGTCCAGGCCCTCGATGAACGCCGGGTCCATGTCCGCCGTGGACGCGCCGGTGTCCGGGGAGTGGTCCGGACGCCAGTGGTGCACGGGGACGAGACCGGGCTCGACGAGCTCGAGGCCGTTGTCGGTGGCGAAGCGCAGGACCTCGTCGTGCGGGCGCAGCACGAAGGAGAAGCCCCGGTCCTGGTAGGTCTTGGCCACCTTGGCGATCTGCTCGGCGTTCAGGTCGGAGGTGAGGTGGGTGAGGACGACGTAGCTGCCCGAGGGCAGCGCGTCCACGAGGTGCTTGACGACTCCGTACGCCTCGTCGTCCTCGACGAAGTGCAGCACGGCCACCAGCACGAGCGCGATCGGCCGCTCGAAATCGAGGGTGCGGGCGGCCTGTTCGAGGATGGCGGCGGGGTCGCGCAGGTCCGCGTCGATGTAGTCGGTCCTGCCCTCGGGGCTGGAGGCGAGCAGGGCACGGGCGTGCGCGAGGACGACGGGGTCGTTGTCGACGTACACCACACGGGCGTCGGGGGTGATCCGCTGGGCGATCTGGTGGACGTTCTCCTGGGTGGGCAGACCGGTGCCGATGTCGAGGAACTGGCGGATGCCCACCTCGCCCGCGAGGTGGTTCACCGCCCGGCGCAGGAGGTCCCGGTTGTGCCGGACGTCGAGGTGGCCGCGGGGGTTGGCGGCGAGGGCGGCCGCGGCGGCGTCGCGGTCGACGGGGTAGTTGTCCTTGCCGCCGAGGAACACGTCGTAGACGCGGGCGGGATGGGCCCGCGTGGTGTCGATGCGCTTGCGGAGCTGCTCGGCGGACTCGTAGGCCGCGGACGCCTGGCTGTCGTTGCCCATGGGACCATCCCCTGAAACTCGAGAAATCGAAAAATCGATCCGATCAACAGACAACTTAGCGCTTCCGACGGTGAGTTGGTGCCCCGCGTCCCCCGCCGGTCACGGCGGTGCCCGCAGGTCACGACGACGACGGCGGCCGTCGGCCCGGTGGCCACCCGCGCGTCCCCGGCTACGGGGCGGGGCTTGCGGTGCCGGCCCGGGGAGCGGCCAGGGCCCGCAGTGACCAGTCCCGTTCGGGAGCGGCGGACCCGGGCGCCGGCCAGCCGTTGACCGTCGCCAGCAGCGCTACGTACCGCTCCCGGCCCGGGTCGTCGGCGGCCGTCAGCAGGGACGGCAGACGGCCGCGCAGGACCGCGTCGTCCGCGGTGCCCAGTGCTTCGGCGCAGCCGGCGGTCAGCGATGCCACGAAGGGCTCCGCCCCCGGGGACAGCGGATCGACGCCGGCCGCGACCGCCGGGCCGATCCGCTCCCTGACCACCGCGACCAGGTCGCGGCGCGGCAGTCCGTCGCCGCCTTCGGGCCGCCGGGCCGTCAGGTCCCGCGCCATTGCGCGCAACCTCGTGCGGAAGCCCTCGTCCTGGGTCAGTTCGGCCAGTTCCACCCACGCGCGGAGCTGCTCCGGGGAGGGGTCGTCAGGCAATTCGGGCGTCAGCGTGCGGCGGATCCCGGCGACCGCCGGGTCCGTGAGGCCGCCGAGGACGGCGTCCAGGAAGCCGTCGATCACCCGCCGCCGCTCCTGCTCGGTCAGCTTGGCCAGTCGGTTCAAACGATCCATCTCCTCGGGTGTGGAGCCGCGTTCGGCCACCGCCGTCAGCACGGCGCGCCGCAGCTGCAGGACGCGGATCTGCGCCGCCAGTGCCTCGGCATGGGCCGCGGCGACCTCGGGCAGCGTGAGTTCCCTCTCCACGACCCTGCGGATCGTGGCGAGGTCCATTCCGAGGTCGCGCAGCGTCCGCACCAGTTCCAGGCGCGCGAGTGCCCGCGCCCCGTACAACCGGTAGCCGGCCGCGCTGCGGCCGGTGGGGACCACGATCCCGCGGTCGGACCAGAACCGGACGGTCTTGACCGTCAGTCCCGTGCGCCGGGCCAGGTCGCCGATGGAATGGAGTGTGCCGTCGTCCATGCCCCCACCCTCCCGTCTCCCCCTGGGGGAGACTCAAGCGGTTTCCGGGATGCCCTCCGGCACTTCGCGCTGCCAGCGGCGCTCGCCGTCGTGCCAGCGGCCGGTGGGGGTGAGTCCGCAGGCCTCGGCCACGGAGGCGGAGGCGCGGTGGTCGGGGTGGATGTGGGCGACGATCGTGCGGACGCCGCGGGAGTCGAGCCAGCCGGTCAGGGCGCGGGCGGCCTCCCGGGCGAGGCCGCGGCCCTGCCAGGGAGTGCCGACGACCCAGGCGATCTCCGCCTCGGGGCCGGCGGCTCCCGGGGAGATCGTCGCCTGGACGTAACCGGTGAGGCACCCCTCGTCGCGCAGCCGGAGCACCCAGTTGAGCCAGGAGACGGCCGGGTCGGGGGAACCGGCGAGCACGCGCCCGTAGCGGGCGCGCAGTTCACCCGGGGTGTCGGGGCGGCCGCCGGTGAAGGTGTGCAGGGCCGGGTCGGACAGGACGCGGGCCATCTCCTCCGCGTGGCCGGCACGCAGCGGGAGCAGGTCGAGGCGGGCGGAGCGCGGCGCGCCGTCGACGGCGACGCACACGCCGACGACCCGCCCGGCGCCGGTCCCCTCGCCTGCGCCGGAGCGCACGCGGGGGCCGTCCCCGTCCGCGGCCGTCACCAGGTGCAACCCGGCGGCGCCGGCATCCCGTACGAGGACGACGTCCCCGGCCGCGATCCACGTGGGGTCGACCGGTGCCACGACGACCCGCTGTCCGGCGCGGAGCGGCGGCGCGGCCCCGTCCGGGCAGCCGAACTCCACGGTATGCCCGGCGGCGACCCGCTCCGCCACGTTTTCCACGATGCCCATGGCACCGATCATGCCCGGTCACCGGCGCCGCGCCCTACCGGTCAGCCGAGCGCGGCCCGTGCCGCCAGCTCCCGCGCCGCGTAGGCGACGGCGCCGCCCTGGGCCCGCCCGGTGAGGGGATCGCTCGGCGCGTAGCGCAGCGCGACGCCCGACTGGGCGCAGCGGGCCGCGATCGCCGGGCAGGCGCGTTCGGCGAGGGCGGCGATGGTCAGGGAGGGGTTCACGGTCAGGGAGGTCGGCACGGCCGAGCCGTCGGTGACGAAGATGCCGGGGTGGGACCGGAGTTCGTGCAGGTCGTCGAGGGCGGACAGGGCGGCGGAGTCCCCGGTGCGGCACGATGCGAGGGGGTGCGCGGTCACCGTCCCCGTGACGTGCTCGTCCCAGGGGCGCACGGTCGCCAGGCCGTCCTTCTCCAGGATCGACCGTGTGTGGGCGTCGGCGGCGTCCCAGCCGCGGCGCGTGCCGGCGCCGGGGGTGAAGCGCATGGTGCCCAGCCCGATCCCGTTGGCCAGGCGCGTGAAGCTGCCCGTGAGCGGTGGCGCGCCGAAGCGGCCCTCGGCCTCGTCCTCCGTCATGGCGAGCACGGTCAGCCATGAGCGCCACCGCGCCCGCATCCGCTTCTTGTCGGCACCGGACCACAGCCCCGCCGCGGTCCGGGCGAGGGTGTTGGTGACCGTGGGGAAGTAGATCTGCTGCAGCGTGAAACGGGAGAACTCCGGCGCCGCGGCGTCCAGTCGGTCGTAGGAGGCGGAGGTGATCGGCATGCCGATGGGCAGGGCCTGGTACGCGACGGTGTCACTGCGGGACAGGCCGAGCAGCGAGCGGACCTTGCCCTCGTCGAGTTCGGCCACGCTGACGCGGTCGCCATTGCCGGAGAACCACCCGCCGACGGCGGCCGGGACACCGCCGAGGAGCGGGGCCGAACGCTGCAGCAGCACCGGGGTGCCGACGGCGCCGGCGGCCAGGACCAGGGTCCTGGTGTGGATCGTGCCCACCCCCGTGGGGCACGTGTAGTCGCCGCCGTCGAGGGTCGTCCAGTCGACCGCGTAGCGGTATCCGGGCTCGGTGGACGGCCGTACGAGCTGGACCTCGTGCAGCGGCCTGATCTCCGCGCCGTGGGCCTCCGCCGCGGGCAGGTAGTTCAGCAGCATGGAGCGTTTGGCGCCGAAACGGCAGCCGGACAGCATCCAGTTGCAGTCGGTGCAGCGGGCGCGGTCCACGGCGACCGGCACCGGGTTGCAGGTGTGCCCGGCGCGGTCGCAGGCGGCGGCCAGGACACCGCCCGCGTAGGACACGTCGGTCCAGTCCAGCCGGGTCACCGGCAGTGCCTGCTCCACCTGGTCGTACCAGGGGTCCAGCGTGGCGCGGGTGATGGTCGAGGGCCACAGCCGGCGCCCGGCGGGGTGGCGCCGCCCGAAGACGAAGGACGGCGCGCGCAGCGACGCTGCGAAGTACACGACGCTGCCCCCGCCGACGCAGTTGCCCGCCACCACGGATATGCCGTCGCCCTTGATGACGTCGACGATCCGGGGATAGGCCCCGAGGTTCAGATCGTGGCTGAACTCCTCGGTGGCGAGCCGGGGTCCGCGTTCCAGGACGGTGACGCGGGCGCCGGCCGCGGCCAGGTGGTAGGCGGGGATGGCGCCGCCGAAGCCGCTGCCGACGACGAGGACATCGGTGGTCTGCGGGCTCATGCGGGGCTCCCGGAGAGCGTGGTGGCGGGATGGGGGGCGGCCAGGGCCCTGCCGTACGAGTGCTCGGGGAAGCGCCACAGGCCGTCCGGGCCGGGGGCCGGGAAGCCGATCCAGGTCAGCCCGGGGTGGCCGTCGGCCAGGGCCTGCGCGGTGTGCAGGTGGGCGGCGGTGTCGAAGGCGAGCCCCACGAGGAACGACAGCAGTTGCCAGATCGGCCGGTCGGGGTCGTCCGGCTGGAAAAGCCCCGCGGTCACGGCGGTACGGTGCTCGAAGCCCAGCCCGACGAACGGCGGGCGGTCCAGGGGCAGCAGGATGAGGTGCGTGACGGCGTACCCGGTGGCGCGGGCGTCCAGCAGCGTGGCGATGCCCGGCAGCAGTGGGGCCAGGGGGAGTTCGGGCGCCGTCAGCAGCGCGACGGCGCCTGCCTGCACGGCGCCGGGGCCCGCGGCGGCCCCGGCGACGGCCCGGTCGGTGGGTCCGCGCCGCTCCCCCGGCACAAGGGTGTCGGCGAACGCCTCCAGGGTGGAGACCGGCCAGGAGCCGTAGGACGATGGCGCGGCCGCGGCCGCGGCGGCCGCCGTCGCCGCCCCGGCGCCCAGGACAGGCAGGGCGGCTACGGCGGCGGCGAGTCCGCGCAGCACGGCGCGGCGGTCGATGCCCGCGTCCACGGCTACCGCGCCGGGCAGAACAGGCTGAAGGGGAGCGTGACGGCCAGACCGGTCTCGCCGGCCTCGTCGCCGTACGCGGCCAGGACATCGGCCACCTCGGGCAGCCGCGGGCGCAGCGCGGTCACGACGTCACCGATGCCGGCGCTGACGCCGTTGACCTGGAAGTCCGTCAGCCGCATCGCGGCCCGCCGGTCGCGCTTGTCGAACCAGTAGCGGCCGTTCCACGTCACGTACGGGACCGCACCGGTGGTGGACTGCACGCTCCAGTGGTCGCGCTGGTAGTAGCGGCAGACCGGGAGCGCGAGGGCGAAGCGGGCGGGTTCGGCGAGCAGGAAGCGGACGGCGCCGCCGTTGTCGAAGGTGATGTCGCGCTTGGCGTACTCGACGCACACCGGTTCGGTGAGCCACAGCCACGGGTCGGGTGTCTCGCCCTCGCCGTAGGAGTGCCACGTGCAGGAACCGGCGAAGGCGGGCTCGGTGTAGGGCTCGGGCGCCGTGGCTGCGGCGGGGCCCGCGGCGACGGTGAGGGCGGTGAGGGCGGCGGCGACCACCGTCAACAGGCGGGCGGGGCGCGGGAACAGGGTCACGGGCACACTCCGGTGGTCAGTGGGGGACGGGCCGGGGGCACCACCGCAGCATGCACCTGACGTGACGTCAGGGCAAGAGGTTGTACAGAGACTCACTGAATCAGTGGCTCATCCACTGCCTCTGTGTGTTGACGCACCGCCCCTGGGCGGCTGGGCTGGGACCGCACGCCGCACGTTCGGTACGCCTGCTCGAGAGGACGGCCCCTGGTGGACCCACTGACCCGCGAGAGCCTCGTCGATGTCCTGGAGCGCCGCCTCCAGGACGACATCCTGGGCGGAGTGCACCCCGCCGGCGCCCTCCTGCCGCCCGAGCAGCGCCTCGCCGAGGGCTACGGGGTCACCCGCACCACCGTGAAGCACGCCTTCGGGCGGCTCACCCAGGTCGGCCTGCTGGAGACCAGGCACGGTGTGGGCACCCGGGTGCGCGACTACCTCCGCCTGGGCGGCGCCGATCTGCTGCCGATGCTCGTCCGCCACAATCCCGGCTGGCTGGCCGACATCTTCGAGGTCCGCGCCGGTGTGGGAGCGCTCATCGCCGAGCGAGCCGCGGTCGCCGGGACGGCGGGCCAACGGGCCCGGCTGCGCGAGCTGCTGGCCGCCGTCGCGGACGCCCCCGGCCCGGACGCGGCCCAACTCGCCGACGCCGAGGTGCACCGCGCGCTGGCCCACACCACCGGCAACCGCGTCTACGTCCTGCTGACCAACACCCTCTTCGCGGCCTACCTCCCCCTGCGCGCCCGGCTCGTCGCGCCCTTCCGCGATCCCGCCGAGGCCGCCGCACGCCTCGAACCCCTGGTCTCGGCGGTGGAGTCGGGGGACGCAGCGGCCGCGCGGGCGGCGGCGGGGACGTACCTGGACGAGACCCGCCGGATCATGGTGGAGGCACTCGACACGCCCTGACCGGGCGTCGCCGGCCCCGCCCCGGGCTCCCGGAAACCCCGGTGCGGCCTGTCCCGCGCCCGGGCACACTGTGGCGATGAACGCCGGCGCCCCCGTCCGCACACCGCAGGAGCACGCCCTGCGCCACGTCGCCGCCCGCTCCTCGGGCGGCCCGGTCGACCCGAGCCTCCGTCTCACGCTCAACTTCCATCCTGACCGGGACGCGGGCGGCATGACGACGCTGGAGCGGATCGCCCAGGACGGCGTGTACCGCTCGCAGTTCGTGACGGGCACCGGCAACGGGGGGCTGACGGCCCACCCGGGCGGCGACCGGTGGCGCTGGGAGAGCCGCATCTTCGGCGGCGCCTACGACCGCGCCCCCGCCCACGCGCGCCCGGTGTACGGGGCGCTCAACCACCGGCGGGACCCGGCCGGCGGCGCGCCGCGCTTCGGGTCGTGCCACTTCCGGCTCGGTCCGCGGACGCTGGACCGGACCACGTTCTGCTATCCGGACAGCTCCACGGAACCGGAGCTCTTCGCGGTGGCGGCCCGCTTCGCGCTGCTGGAGCCGGCGGCGGCCGACGGGCTGGACACCCTGGACGGCCACATCGAGGCCCAGGTCCACGGCCCGGTCGTGCTGGACGGGGACGTGGAGGCGCTGGTGCTGGACCCGTCCTTCCGTGGCACCGCGGTGGAGGCCGCGGCCCGCCGGCTGCCCTGCCCGGTCGAGTGGCACGGCGGCTTCCGGCTGACCACGGAGCACCTGGTGCGCCACGCGGACTACCGCGGCCGGGAGTACACCGACCTCGGCGTCACCGTGTCCGCCGGCGGGATCCTCGACCCGCGCATGATCGGGGACGCCGCCCGTACCGGCCGCCACGACCCACAGGCGCTCAAGCGGCTCTGGCACGTGCTCGCGCGCTTCGGGGCCCCGGAGGGTGCCGCCTGCGAGGCGGCGACCACGTGCTGCCGGCCTGCCTGAGCGTCCGCGGGCGCGCGCGGGGGGCGACCCGGCGCGGAGCCGGATAGCGTGGAGAGGGCACCGGCCGCATCCCCGCGACCGGCCGCCGTTCCGTACGGGCCGATGAGACGGGAGCCCCGATGACGCCTTCGTCGCCGCACACGGGCACCCCCGCCCCCCTCGGGGGCCAGGACCCCGCCGACGAGAGGCCCCGGCTGTCGGCGCTCGTGATCTACGTACGCGACCTGGACCAGTCGGCCGCGTTCTACGGCGACCTGCTGCGCATGGAGGTCGCGACCCGGGACACCACGGCACTGCTGCTGACGGACGCCGGGGGCTCGATGGTGGTGCTGCGTGCGATGCCGCGCGGCGAGCACTCGCTCGGCGGCGTCGGCGTCCAGGCAACGGTGTGGACCGCGCGGGACCCCGAGGACCTGAGCCGGTGCGAGCGCCTGCTGCGGGAGCGCGACGCGCACGTGGAGACCACCACGGTCGACGGCCGCACGGTGGTCGAGGGACGTGACCCGAACGGCCTCACGGTGATGGTGGCCCATCCGCGGCTCGAACCCGTCGTCGCACAGTTGATCATGAACCGCGCCTACGCGTGGTGACGCCCCCCGTCCGGGCCCCCCGCCGGCCGGCCCCCGGCACGGCTGGCGGCGGACGCACGCCGCACCCGTGAGCCCCGGACGGGGAGACGAAGCCGGCCCACCCGAGCCCGCCGCAGCAGCGCCGAACACCACGACAACCCACCCGGCCGCGAGCCCACCCGCCGCCCTCCACCGGGCATCGCCCCGCCCCGCCAAGACCGGGACCGGCCGCGCCGCGGCCACCCCCCGCCGGCGGCCACCGAAGGACCGGCCCCCGGCACGGTCCGCACAGGAGAACGGACGGCCCCGTCGGGGCCGTGCGCGCGGTCACATGCGGGCGAACGCGGGCGAACGCGGCGGCGGCCGGCTGCCGCGGGTCGCGGCCCCGCCATCGGCGGTGGTCCGGAACGGTTCTGACACATCATCGGTCATGAAAGTCCCCCGGAGGGGCAGGCGGTCAGCACACGACCACGTCACGTTCCGTACTGTCATGAGGAGTGCTCGCATGCCTTTGAACTTCCGCAAGTCGTTCCGGATCCTGCCCGGCGTCCGTCTCAACATCAACAAGAAGTCGCTGTCGATCACGACCGGCGGCCCGCACGCGAGCCACACCGTGAACACGCGCGGGGACCGCACCGAGTCCGTCGACCTGCCGGGCCCGTTCTCCTGGCGGCGCACCACGCGCCGCAAGCGGCGGTGACGGCGGTGAGCGCGGTGGCCGCGGTCACTCGAGGATCCAGCCGGACATCCAGCGCTCCTTGACCGCCGGCCACTCGGCCGCGACGAGGGAGTAGTAGACGGTGTCGCGCCACGTGCCGTCGACGCGCCGGAGGTGGCGGCGCAGCACTCCCTCGCGGATGCCGCCGATCCGGCTGACGGCGTCCTGCGTGGGCAGGTCGAGGTCGTCCAGCCGCCACTGCACACGTCCGAAGCCCAGGTCCTCGAAGGCGTAGTAGACCAGCATGAAGTGGGTCTCCAGGTGCACCGGGGTGCCCCAGAGCGTGGGGTCGAGCCAGCTCCAGCCGATGTCGACGCGCTCGTCGGCGGCCGCGATGCGGATGTACGCCGCCCAGCCCGAGGGGCGGTCGGTCGCCCGGGGCACCACGGAGAACGCGACCGCCTCGCCGGCCGCCGCCTGGGCGAGCCGCTGGTCGACGATGGCGCCCATCTCGGCGGCCGACCGCGGCGGCGTCGTCGACAGCCAGCGCCACACCTGCTCGTCGCCACGGGCCGCCTGGTAGAGGTCCGGGACGTGGCTGCGCGACAGCGGTACCAGCCGTGCGTACCGGCCGTCGATGGTGACGGAAGCAGGGAAGCGTACTGCCATGTCCGGAGGCTAATCCGATCGGGCCCGCGACGGCACCCGGTCGCGGATTCCCGCACGGTCTTCCGCCGGTACGGCCGACCGGCGCTCCCGCGTCCGGCTGGTAGACGGCCCCGGCAGGCATGCCGGGGTCCCCTGGCGGGGAGGCGGGTTGCATGACGAAGACCGGTCTCCCGGAGGG
The DNA here is from genome assembly GCF_044753585.1 of Streptomyces sp. NPDC088354. Classification (NCBI taxonomy): domain Bacteria; kingdom Bacillati; phylum Actinomycetota; class Actinomycetes; order Kitasatosporales; family Streptomycetaceae; genus Streptomyces; species Streptomyces sp. NPDC088354. The sequence goes on from NZ_JBIVNJ010000022.1 coordinate 92,650, forward strand.
CATCCGGGCCTGCCTTTTCGATCTCGACGGTGTACTGACCAAGACCGCGCTGGTCCACGCCGCCGCTTGGAAAGAGACGTTCGACGACTTCCTGCGCCGCCGCGACGGCGCGGACTTCCGCCCCTTCGACAAGGTGGCCGACTACGACGAGTACGTGGACGGCCGCCCGCGCGCCGACGGCGTGCGCACCTTCCTCGCCTCCCGCGGCATCGAGCTGCCCGAGGGGGCGCCCGACGACCCGCCCGAGCGCGACACGGTGAACGGGGTCGGCAACCGCAAGAACACGATCCTGCTGGAGAAGATCCGCACGGAGGGCGTGGAGGCCTACGAGGGCTCCGTCCGCTATGTGCACGCCGTGCGCGCCGCGGGGCTCCGTACCGCGGTGGTCTCCTCGAGCGCCAACTGCCGCGACGTCCTGGTCGCCGTCGGCATCGAGGACCTCTTCGACGTCCGGATCGACGGCATCGTCGCCGCCGAGCGCAAACTGCCGGGCAAGCCGCACCCCGACACCTTCCTGGAGGCGGCGCGCGACCTCGGTGTCGAGGCGGGCGCCGCGGTCGTCTACGAGGACGCGCTGGCCGGCATGGACGCGGGCCGCGCCGGGCGGTTCGGGTACGTGGTGGGAGTGGACCGGGTCGGCCAGGCGGACGCGCTGCGCGAGCACGGCGCCGACATCGTGGTGCAGGACCTCGCGGAGCTGCTGGAGGACAACGCGTGATCACCCACTCCGCGTTCACGGTCGAGCCGTGGACGCTGCGCGAGACCGGGCTCGACTTCGACGTGCTGGCGCAGAGCGAATCGGTCTTCGCCCTGTCCAACGGGCACATCGGCTGGCGCGGCAACCTCGACGAGGGAGAGCCGCACGGACTTCCCGGTTCGTATCTCAACGGCGTCCACGAACGGCATCCGCTGCCGTACGCCGAGGCGGGCTACGGCTACCCGGAGGCCGGCCAGACCGTCATCAACGTGACGAACGGCAAGCTCATCCGGCTGCTGGTCAACGACGAGCCCTTCGACGTCCGCTACGGGCGGCTGCGCTCCCACGAGCGGGTGCTCGACCTCCGCAGCGGCCTGCTGCAGCGCACCTGTGAGTGGACCTCGCCGGCCGGCTGCACGGTGCGGGTCCGCTCCACCCGGATGGTCTCCCTGACCCAGCGGTCCATCGCCGCCGTGCTGTACGAGGTGGAGGCCGTGGACTCCACGGTCCGCCTCGTCGTCCAGTCCGAACTGGTGGCCAACGAGCAACTGCCGACGGTCTCCGGCGACCCCCGGGTCTCCGCCGTGCTGGAGTCCCCGCTGGTGCCCGAGGAGGACGTGGCGCTCAACACCCGGCTGCGGCTGGTGCACCGCACCGCGGTCACCGGGCTGCGGGTCGGGGCCGCCGCCGACCACAGCGTGGACGGCCCGCAGTCGACGAAGATGTACAGCGAGAGCCTCCCGGACACCAGCCGCCTGACCGTCACCTGCGACCTGTCCCCCGGCGAGACGCTGCGCATGGAGAAGATGGTCTCCTACGGCTGGTCCGCGGTGCGCTCGCTGCCGGCGGTCCGGGACCAGGTGGAGGCCGCTCTCGCCGGCGCCCGCAGCACCGGGTGGCAGGGCCTGGTCGACGAGCAGCGGGAGTACCTGGACTCCTTCTGGTCCCGGGCCGACGTCGAGATCGACGGCGACGCCGAGATCCAGCAGGCGGTGCGCTTCGCCCTCTTCCACGTGCTGCAGGCCGGCGCCCGCGCCGAGCAGCGCGCGATCCCGTCCAAGGGCCTGACCGGGTCGGGGTACGACGGCCACTCGTTCTGGGACACCGAGAGCTTCGTGCTGCCGCTGCTCACCTACACCTCCCCCAATGCCGTCGCCGAGGCGCTGCGCTGGCGGCAGGCGACGCTGCCCGCCGCCAAGGAACGGGCCGGGCAACTGGGGCTGGCGGGCGCCGCGTTCCCCTGGCGGACGATCGACGGCTCCGAGGGATCGAGCTACTGGCCGGCCGGCACCGCGGCCTTCCACATCAACGCGGACATCGCCGACGCCGTGGTGCGCTACGTCGCGGTCACCGGCGACGAGGACTTCGAGCGCGAGACCGGTGTGGAACTGCTCGTCGAGACGGCCCGGTTGTGGCTCTCGCTCGGCCACCACGACCACCACGGCCGGTTCCACATCGACGGGGTCACCGGCCCGGACGAGTACAGCGCGATCGCGGACGACAACACGTACACCAACCTCATGGCCCAGTCGAACCTGCGCCACGCCGCCGACGCGGTCGAGCGCCACGCCGAGCAGGGCACGGCGCTCGGCGTCGACGACGAGGAGACCGCCGCCTGGCGGGACGCCGCCGAGGCCATGACCGTGCCCTACGAGAGCTCCCTGGGCGTCCACGAGCAGTCGTCCGGGTTCACCCGGCACCAAGCCTGGGACTTCTCGGCGACCCGCCCCGACCAGTACCCGTTGATGCTCCACTTCCCCTACTTCGACCTCTACCGCAAGCAGGTCGTCAAGCAGGCGGACCTGGTGCTGGCGATGTTCGTACGGGGCGACTGCTTCGACGAGCGGCAGAAGGCACGCAACTTCGCGTACTACGAACCGCTCACCGTCCGGGACTCCTCTCTGTCGGCGTGCGTCCAGGCGATCATCGCCGCCGAGGTGGGCCATCTGCGGCTGGCGTACGACTACCTCGGCGAGGCCGCGCTGATGGACCTGAAGGACCTGGAGAACAACACCCGCGACGGGCTGCACATCGCCTCCCTCGCCGGCACGTGGATGGCCCTGGTCGCGGGCTTCGGCGGGATGCGGCGCAATGCGAGCGGGGTCGGCTTCGCCCCGCGGCTGCCGGAGAAGGTGCGCCGGCTGGCCTTCACGGTGCAGGTGCTGGGGCGCCGGCTGCGTGTCGGGATCACCGACTCGGTGGCCACGTACACGCTGCTGGAGGGCGACCCGCTGGAGATCCGGCACTTCGACGAGTCGCTGACGGTGTCCACCGACGGTCCGGAGAGCCGCTCCGTGCCGGCGGTGACCGCGCGTCCCGAGCCGGAGCAGCCGCCGGGCCGCCGGCCGGCGCGGCGCTGAGACGGGGCGGGTGGTTCAGGGGGCGGCTCAGAGCGCGGTGAGGATGCGGGGACCCTCCTCGGTGATGGCGACGGTGTGCTCGATGTGGGCGGCCCGGCTGCCGTCGTCGGTCCGCAGGGTCCAGCCGTCGGCGGCGGCGTGGTAGCCGTCGTGGCCGCCGGCCATCAGCATCGGCTCGATGGCCAGGGTCAGGCCGTGGCGCAGGGGGAAGCCACGGCCCGGCCGCCCGTGGTTGGGCAGGTGGGGGTCCTCGTGCATGCGGCGGCCGATGCCGTGGCCGCCGAAGTCCCGGGGCATGCCGCAACGGGCCCCGCGGACCACGCTGCTGATGGCGTGCGAGATGTCGCCGATGCGGTTGCCCACCGTGGCCGCGGCGATCCCGGCGTCCAGCGCGCGCTGCGTGGCGTCGATCAGTTCCAGGTCGCCGGGGCGCGGGGTGCCGACGGTGAAGCTGGTCGCGGCGTCCCCGGTCCAGCCGTCGAGTTCCGCGCCGCAGTCGATGCTGACGAGGTCGCCGTCGCGCAGGCGGTAGCCGTCCGGGATGCCGTGCACGATGGCGTCGTTGACCGACGCGCAGATGACGGCGGGGAACGGCGTCGGCGCGAACGACGGGCGGTACCCGAGGAACGGGGACCGCGCGCCCGCGGCGTCCAGGACGGCCCGCGCCGCCTCGTCCAGCTCGCGCAGCGACACGCCGACGCGGGCCGCCTCCCGTACGGCGGCCAGCGCCTGGGCCACCACGCGGCCGGCCTCTCGCATGGCTTCCAGGGCCGCATCGGTCTTGATCTCCACCATGTGCCGTGTCCTCTTCTCGGGCGTTCCTCGGGGGGTCGACGTGACCCAATACTTATACCGGTATTAGTATCACGGTCATGGTGAGAACGCCCCTGACCCCGTGGGAACGCGAACGCGGCGAGCGCTTCGGCGCGCTGCTGCGGGAGGCCCGCGGCGACCGCAGCATGGTGGACGTCGCCGCGGCGGCGGGAGTCTCCGCGGAGACCCTGCGCAAGATCGAGACCGGCCGCGCCCCGACCCCGGCCTTCTTCACGGTCGCGGCCCTGGCCACGGCCCTCGGCATCTCCCTCGACGTCCTGGTCGCGGCCTGCGCGGCCACCGACCCCGGCGAGGGGGACGCGGGGCGGGCGCTTTCGGCCTGAGGGCCCTGCGGGGGCCCGGCCGAGCGGCCGGTCACCCCCGAGCCGGCTTCAGCCGCGTGCAGCCGTCTCCTCCACAGCCGTCGGCAGGAAGACGATCTGCTGGGGGATGTGGCCTGCCCATTCGGTGGCGATCTCGGCGTGCCGGACGGGCGCGGCTGGTGCCGGTGGCGGTCTGTCCACGTGCGATGAGGGACTCTTCGTGGCGTTCACCATCGGGCCCGTGCAGCGGCGGTGGTCAGCGGTCACCGGTGAACTCCGGGTCGATGGCGATCCTGAGCGAGTCCCGCGGGGACAGCGGGGAAGTCTTCCTGTTCGCAGGCAGTCCGTACGCCGGCGCGTTCAACTGACTGACGACGACTCGGAGTCCGTCGGCGGTGATGATGTCGGTGTCCCATTCGACGCAGTTCTCGCCTCCGCCGGCGGGAGTGAATCGGCGCGTAGCGATCCTGGTGCCGTCCGCTTCCCGGCGGGCGTTCGCGAAGATCGGCGTCAACGCTCCCTGGTCTCCGGCCCACTTCTGTACGGTGACGTCTATCAGGGCCTGTCCGTGCCCGTCATCCAGCAGTGCCTCGGCGTACCCTTTCTCCGCCCCCGCGGTCCACAGGGCGCGTACGCCGGCGGGAAGGTGCTTCAGAAGCACGGCGAGAATGTCCCGACGGGTCCGCACCGGCTCGGAGGGGGAGGCGGCGAGCCCGGCGGGGCGTGGCAGTCGCTCCAACAGCGGTTCCCAGACGGAGGACGACGCGAGGGCCGCCAGGCGGTCGAGGTCCAGCGGTGGGTGCCGGCGGGTGGGGACGTCGCCGGCTCCCGGCGCGGCGTTCAGCTCGTGGATGCGAACCCGGCCGCTTTCGTCGGCCGTGACCAGCGAGGCGTCCCGCATCTCCACACCATAGGAGCCAAGGCCGCTACGGTCCTGGGTCAAGACGAGACGAGCGCCGTTGTCGAGGCGGCGTACGGCGCATGTGCCGTACGGGTGGTGGGCGCGGTCGGGGCAGTCGAAAGTGCCCGTCGGCCGGGGTGCCGGCAGGCGGTCCAGGCCGACGATCAGCCTGGCCGCGCCCTTGCCGTCGTCGAACCGCAGCGTCACGACGGGCGACGCGGAGGGGTTCCGGCCGCGGCCGGAGGCGACCGGCGCGGTCTCCCAGGAGATGTCGCCGGCGGGCAGCAACGATGCCACCGTGCGCCGCAGTTCGGCCTGCGTGACGGCGGCGGGCGCAACGTCGGAAGCATGGGTCACGGCGCCCCAGAGCGGCACTCCGGCAGCCGCGCCCACGACGAACAGTGCGGCTGGGACGACGGCCTTTCGCGATCCGCGGATCCTCGGGAGGCGCCGGGTCCCTCGCAGGGTATCGGTTGCTCGTTCAGCCATGAGGTTTCCAGTAGGTGGTTCATCGGAGTGCGGTGGTGGCGTGGAGCAGCCGGGAGCCTTCCGGACAGGAGCGGCTCCCGACTGCGGACGCCCCTCACCGGCGCGGTGGGAGAGACCCGTGGCCGTGCGGCACGGGGTGTCGTGTCGGGTCAGCAGCCGTACGAGCGGGCGGCGGCGAGTTGGTGGTAAGACGCGTCGGAGAACGGCTGCCCGACGTAGCCCCACGAGCCTCCGCTCCAGAAGCAGTAGCTGCCGCCGCTGCCGTTCCAGCCCAGGTAGTTCACCCTGGTGTGGTTGATCACCGAGTGGATCGCGGGCAGCCAGGCAGTTTCCTCATTATCCGGGTTCAGGGCGATCTGGGTGCCGGAGAAGTTCTGGCCGGTGTACCAGTACGAGCGGCTGTCAGCCGCCGAGGCCGCGGAGGCCGGCGCGACCGCGGCCAGGCCGGCGCCGGCGGCGAGACCAGCTGCCAGGACGAGTGAGGTGAGGGCGCGCTTCATGTTCTTCCTTCTTTTCATCGGAGAGTGCACGGCTCTGTCGGACCGCACGTGACTGTGCAGCGAGGGGGAGCCGGGAGGAGGCTTGCGGGGAACTGCCCCGGGCCGGGGCGGCCCGTCGGGGTTCCGGTGCGCCGCGAGTCGCCCGTGGCCGGCCGTTCGCGTGCACCGGCCTCGGCTCCGGGACCCATGGAGCAGAGGAGGCGGTTGCCGAGGAGGACCTCGTCCACCTGACTTTTAGTGCGTGCGCAAGCAATAAGAGCACTGGCGGCCGCGGCCTGTCAACGCGGAGGGCGTCCGCCTGCCTGTGGCGACATCCGGCTCTGCCGAAGCCCGGCATTCCGCCCGCACGCGAAGCCACGGGGCCGGTACAACACAGGCGATTCGCTGGTGCGCTGCTCCGCGTTGTGGTTACCTGGCGTCATGACCGTGCTTGTGAGCCGACGCCACGTGGACTACGTGCGCGTCACCAGCATGAGTTGTCGCGCCGCGCGCTGACGCCGCGCTTTCCGGCGTCCTGCCGCCGCTTCCCTTCCGGCCGCTGATCATCCGGGCCTTCGGCTGCCCGTCCCGGGACGATTCCCGCGTTCGCGTACGCCGTCGGCATGCCCGCACGCCCGCACATTCCCGTACGCGCACCAAGGGAGAATCATGAGCCAGCCCATCGACTCCGTGACCGCGGGGCACACCCCGGAGGAGGCCCCGGCGGGGCCGGACACCTCGGCGTGGTCGTTCGAGACGAAGCAGATCCACGCCGGCGCCGCGCCCGACCCCGCCACCGGGGCCCGCGCCACGCCGATCTACCAGACGACCTCGTTCGTCTTCCGCGACACGCAGCACGCCGCCGACCTCTTCTCGCTCGCGGAGCCGGGGAACATCTACACCCGGATCCACAACCCGACCCAGGACGTGCTCGAACAGCGCGTCGCGGCGCTGGAGGGCGGCGTGGCGGCGGTCGCGCTGTCGTCGGGTCAGGCGGCGGAGACGCTGGCGATCCTCAACGTGGCCTCGTCCGGGGACCACATCGTCTCCAGCACCTCGCTGTACGGCGGCACGTACAACCTCTTCCGGCACACGCTCCCGAAGTTCGGCATCCAGGTGTCGTTCGTCGACGACCCGGACGACCTGGACGCCTGGCGCGCGGCGATCCGCCCCGAAACCAAGGCGCTGTTCGCCGAGACGCTGGGCAATCCGCGCGGCAATGTGCTCGACGTGCGGGGTGTCGCGGACGTGGCGCACGAGGCGGGCGTGCCGCTGATCGTGGACAACACGGTGCCCACGCCGTACCTGCTGCGGCCGATCGAGCACGGCGCGGACATCGTGGTGCACTCGGCGACCAAGTTCCTCGGCGGACACGGCACGACCATCGGCGGGGTCGTCGTGGACGGGGGCACCTTCGACTTCGGCGCCCACGCCGGGCGCTTCCCCGACTTCAGCGAGCCCGACCCCAGTTACCACGGCCTGCGCTACTGGCCGGCGCTGGGCCCGGGGGCCTACGCCGTCAAGCTGCGCGTGCAGTTGCTGCGCGACCTCGGCCCGGCGATCGCCCCGCACTCGGCCTTCCTGCTGCTCCAGGGCATCGAGACGCTGAGCCTGCGCATCGAGCGCCATTCCGCCAACGCCCAGGCCCTGGCCGAGTGGCTGGAGCGGCGTGACGAGGTGGCCGCGGTGCACTACCCGGGACTGCCGTCGAACCGCTGGTACGAGGCGGGGCAGCGCTATCTGCCGCGCGGCGCGGGCGCGGTGCTGGCCTTCGAGCTGCGGGACGGGGTCGAGGCGGGCAAGCGGTTCGTCGACGCCGTCGAACTCTTCAGCCACCTCGCCAACATCGGCGATGTGCGCAGCCTGATCATCCACCCGGCGTCCACGACCCACAGCCAGCTGGACGACACGCAATTGGCGGCCACCGGCACCTCGCCGGGCCTGGTGCGCCTGTCCGTCGGCATCGAGAACCTCGCCGACCTCAAGGCCGACCTGGAGGCCGGTTTCCGCGCGGCCAAGGCCGCGTCCTGAACGCCGTGACCGACACCGCGGTCCCCCTCCCGCCGGCCTCCGGGGCCTGGCGGGAGGGGGACCCGCCCGGCCGCCGCAGGTGGCACGCACGGGAGAAGCCGCTGCCGCTGGAGTCGGGCGGCGAACTCCCGGGGGTGCGCGTCGCGTACGAGACATGGGGGCGCCTCGCGCCGGACGGCTCCAACGCGGTGCTGGTGCTGCACGCCCTCACAGGGGACAGCCACGCCGCGGGACCCGCGGAGCCCGGGCACCCGACACCCGGCTGGTGGGACGGGCTGATCGGGCCCGGCGCGGCGCTGGACACCGGCCGCTGGTTCGTCGTGGCGCCCAACGTCGTGGGCGGGTGCCAGGGCAGCACCGGGCCCTCCTCCCTCCGGCCGGACGGCCGGCGCTGGGGCGGGGCCTTCCCGTACCTGACGCAGCGCGACCAGATCGCCGCGGAGGCGGATCTGGCGGACGCGCTGGGCATCGGCCGGTGGGCCCTCGTCGTGGGCGGTTCCATGGGCGGGATGCGGGCGCTGGAGTGGGCGGTGTCGTATCCGGAACGCACCCGATCGCTGCTGCTGCTCGCCTGCCCGCCGGCGGCGAGCGCGGAGCAGATCGCCTGGGCGAACGTCCAGTTGCACGCCATCCGCGACGACCCGCACTGGCGGGGCGGCGACTACCACGACGCCGCCCCGGGCCAAGGTCCGCACGCGGGGCTGGGGTTGGCCCGTCGGCTCGCACACGTCACCTACCGCAGCGAGCGGGAGCTGACCGTCCGCTTCGGGCGTTCCCCTCAGGAGGCGGAAGACCCGTCGCGCGGCGGCCGCTACCAGGTCGAGTCCTACCTCGACCATCACGCCGCCAAGCTCGTCCAGCGCTTCGACGCGGCCAGTTACGTCGTCCTGACGCAGGCCATGAACTCCCACGACGTCGGCCGCGGCCGCGGAGGCATCGCCTCCGCCCTGCGCCGCGTCACCGCCGACACCCTCGTCGCCGGAGTCTCCTCCGACCGCCTCTACCCCCTCCCCCAGCAGCACGCACTCGCCTCCGGCATCCCGGCCGCGGACCGCCTGCGGGTGATCGACTCCCCGCACGGCCATGACGGCTTCCTCATCGCCACGGACCAGGTCGCCGCGCTCGTCCGGGAACTGCTCGGCTAGTCCCCGCCGGCCCCGGCCTGCGGCGCCGGTCCGCGGCCTTCGCACCGCGCGGTGCACGGTGTCCTGGTCCGCACGGTCCGTAAGATCCGCTATGTGGCAAGTGCAGCGGATCGTGAGCAGCCGTCGGGCGCGTCCGACGACGACGGCACGCGGCTGACGGACACCGGACGGGTCGAGGCCTTCAGCGACGGCGTGTTCGCCATCGTGATCACGCTGCTCGTGCTCGACCTCTACGACCACGACTTCCGGTCCGGTGACCTCGCGTCGGCCCTGGTCGCGCAGTGGCCCGCCTATGTGGCATTCGTCGTCTCGTTCGTCTATGTGGGCGTGATCTGGCTCAACCACCACGCGCTCTTCCGGCGGATCCGCCGGATGGACTGCGGCCTGCTGTGGATCAACCTCGCGATCCTGTTCAGCACCGTGATCGTGCCCTTTCCCACCGCGGTTCTCGGGGACGCCCTGGCCAAGGGCGGAGGCGCGGACGACCAGCGGGTCGCGGTGGTCCTGTACGCCCTGGTCGCCGCCGTCATGTCGGCGCCGTGGTGGGGGGTGTTCACGTATCTGTGCCACCGTCCTGCCCTGGTGGAGCCCGGCGTTCCGCCCCGTTACCTCCGGGCGCAGCGGATCCGGCCGCTGACCGGCCTCGTCCTCTACGTGGTCTGCGGGGTGGGCGGGTGGTTCGTCGGCCCGGTCGTCGGGATGGTCTGCATCGGCGTGGTGATCCTCTATCACGCCCTCACCAGTGAGGGCCTTCACCAAGGACCGGCCGGCCGCCTCTTCGGCGTTTTCAAGCGCTGAGTCCCCCGTCCGGGGTGAGCACGACACGCTGCCCGGGCGCCTCCGGCGCGGTCCAGACCTGCTCGACCCGGGAGAGCGGGACGGGAAGGGTGTCGACAGCGAGGGTGCCAGAGGTGATGAGTTCGGCGAGCAGGGGGAGTTCGGCGAGGATGCCGGCGGTGCTGACCGAGCCTTGGCCACTCCCCATGAGCTGGAGGTTCGCGCCGCGCAGGAAGGCCGAGGGCAACGTGATGTCCGGCCCGGCGACGGAGCCGATCTGGACCCAGGCGAGGGGCCTGGCGCGTTCGGCGCGAGCGGTCAGCAGAGCGGGCAGGGCGTGCTCGGTGGCCGGCCCCCAGACGTAGTCCAGGACGATGTCGACGTCACCGGCGGCGCGCCCGAGGTGGTCTGCGGTCTTCTCGGGGTCGCCGCGGAGGGGGACGGTCTCGTCGGCGCCGAGGCCGAGGAGCAGCGCGAGACGTTCGGGGTCTCGGCCGGCGGCCACGACGTGGGCGGCGCCGAGGTGTCGGGCGATCCGGACGGCGAGCCGTCCGGCGCTGCCGGTGGCGCCCAGGACCAGGACGGAGGCGCCGGGCCGCAGGGGTGCGCGCCGGCGCAGAGCGACCCACGAGGACATGGCGGGGTTCATGGCGGCGGCCACCGCGACCGGGTCGGTGCCCGCGGGCAGGGTGACGGCGCGGCGGCGGTCGACGACGGCCCGTTCGGCCATGGTGCCCGTCGCGCCGTCCGGGGCCACGAAGTAGAACAGTTCGCCCCGCGGGGTGCGGCCGACCGCGTCGATGCCCGGGACCAGGGGCAGGACGCCTTCCGAGGTGTAGTGGCTGCCGTCGGCGCCGGAGCGCACCCGGGGGTGGAGCCCGGCGGCCAGGACGTCGACGAGGATCTCGTGCTCCCCGCGCGGCTCTGGGGTGGCGACGGTGCCGTAGCGGGGCGGTGCGTCGAAGGAGTGGACGACGGCGGCGCGCATGGAAAACCTCCTGGACGGCCAGCGGGCACTGATAGTTTGTTGCACGTACTACTTTGAATTTAGTTTGCGCCACGTACCATGTCAAGCGAAGGCAGCCCATGACCCAGAACCGCGAACCGGACCTCACCGAGGGACCGCAGAACACGCTGGACGCCCTCGCCCAGCTGTCGTTCCTGATCCAGGGCGCCCTGTCGCGCGTCGCCGCGGAGCACGACCTCTCGCTCCCCCAGGTCCGGCTGCTCGGCATCCTGCGCGACCGCCGGCCCGGCATGCTCGAACTCGCCCGCCATCTGGGCCTGGACAAGTCCTCGATGACCGGACTCGTCAGCCGCGCGGAGAAGCGCGGGCTGGTCGAACGACTGCCCTCGCCCCACGACGGGCGCGGCGTCCTGGTCGGCCTCACACCGCTCGGGCGGGAGCTCGGCAGCCGGTGCACCGACGAGATGGAGCAGCACGTCGCGGCGTTGACGGCCGGCCTGACACCCGTCGAGCACACCCTCCTCCGCATCGTGGCCACCAAGCTCCTGGACGCCGCCGGACAGTGACCGGGCGACCGCGCACGGCGAGTCGGCGGGGGTTCGCCCCCCGGCCACCCAATGGCCACTCCCCGGTCGCGTCGCCCTGTGACGGTCGGAGAAGTTGGCTATACAACTTTGCCGAGGAGAGAGACATGACCCCCCTGACCGCCTTCCCGGTCGACGAGCTGCCCGCGATGTGGCTGCGCGACAACTGCCCCTGCACGGACTGCCGCGACCCGCGGTCGGGCCAGAAGCTCTTCCAGATCGGCGCCCTGCCCGACGGGCTGCGGGTCGAGACGGCGACCGACGTCACCGGCGACGCCGCCGGGCCCGCGGTCGAGGTCGTCTGGGCGCCCGACGGTCACCGGTCCGCCTACCCCGTGGCCTGGCTCGCCGCCCACCGGCCCGGCGGCACCTCGTACGGGGACCGGCGCACCGAGCACGGCAAGGAGCTGTGGCGGGCCCGCGATCTGTCCGGCCGGCTGCCCGAGGCGGACTGGGACGCCTACCTGGGCGAACCGGGGTTGCGCGCACGCCTGCTGGAGTCCGTCCTGCGGCTCGGCTTCATGCTGCTGCACCGGGTGCCGGAGCGCGAGGGGCAGGTGCTCGCCGTGGCGGAGACCTTCGGCTTCGTCCGCGAGACCAACTACGGCAAGCTCTTCGACGTCCGCGTCGAGCCCGACCCGAACAACCTCGCCTTCACCTCGGTCGCCATCACGCCGCACACCGACAACCCGTACCGCGACCCCGTCCCGACGATCCAGCTGCTGCACTGCCTGGTCAACGACGCGGAGGGCGGTGACTCCGGCCTCGTCGACGGCTTCGCCGCGGCCGCGATGCTGCGCCGCGAGGACCCGGAGGCGTTCGCCGTCCTCAGCCGGACGCCCGTGCCGTTCGTCTTCCGCGACGCGGGGACCGAGCTGCGCGCCGACCGCCCCCTGATCGGCACGGACGCCCTCGGCCGGGTGCGGGAGGTGCGCTTCAACAACCGCTCCATCGGCGCCCTGCGGCTTCCGGCCGCCGAGCTCGAGGCCTTCTACGCGGCGTACCGGACCTTCGCGGAGCTGCTGCTCCGACCGGAACTGCAGCTGGACCTGCGCCTTTCGCCCGGCGACTGCCTGGTGTTCGACAACACCCGTCTGCTGCACGCCCGTACCGCCTTCGCCGCGGACGGGGCACGTCACCTGCAGGGCTGCTACGCCGACCTCGACGGCCTCGCCGGCAGCCTGGCCGTGCTGCGGCGCGCGGACACCCTGGAGCCGCTGGCCGAGTTGTTCGCCGGCGCGGGATCGGCGGAGTACCTGGGCGAGTCGGTCTCCATGGCCCAGCACATGCTGCAGGCGGGCGCCCGGGCCGAGGCCGCCGGCGCCGCGCCGCACCTGGTGGCGGCTGCGATGCTGCACGACGTCGGGCACTTCGCGGGCGAGGTCACCGGGCAGGACCTGATGGACGGCACCGACAACCGGCACAGCCACACCGGCGCCGACCTGCTGGCCCGGTGGTTCGGACCGGAGGTCACCGAGCCGGTGCGGCTGCACGTCGCCGCCAAGCGCTACCTGTGCGCGGTCGAACCGGGGTACCACGACCGGCTGTCGGAGGCGTCCAAGCACACGCTGGCCGTCCAGGGCGGCCCGATGGCGCCGGAGCAGGCGGCCGCCTTCGCCGCGCTGCCGGGCGCGGCCGACGCGGTCGCCGTCCGCCGCTGGGACGAGGCCGCGAAGGACCCCGACGCGTTCACCCCGCCGTTCGAGCACTTCGTCCCTCTGCTCGCCGCGCTGGTGCGCGGCTAGACCGCGGGGCCGGTGGGCCGGGTGCGGGTCCGCGGGGGCTGAGCGCGCAGTTCCCCGCTCCCCTACGGGGCACGACGGCGGACGCCCCTTCCGGGGCCGGGCCCGTGGGCCGGGTGCGGGTCGGCGGGGGCTGAGCGCGCAGTTCCCCGCTCCCCTTCAGGGCCCGACGGCAGACGCCCCTCGCGGGGCCGGGCCCGTGGGTCGCGTACGGGTCCGCGCGGGCTGAGCGCGCAGTTCCCCGCGCCCCTACGGGGCCCCACGGCAGACGCCCCTCGCGGGGCCGGGGCGGCGGGGGGCGATCAGGCCTTCTCGGTGCGCGGGCTGTGCTGGCGGCCCAGGGTCGAGGCGGCCACCGAGTTGTGCACCGTGAACGCGATGGTGCCGGGCAGGTAGCGGTCCTCCGACCACTCCACCGGCGCGCCCGCCGGATCGGTCGTGCGGCGCCGTTCGCGCAGCAGGACCTGGCCGGTCGGGCACTGCAGGAGCCGGACGTCGTCCTCGTCGGCCCATGCGATGTCGATGGTGTGGTCGGCGTCCGTGAAGAGCACCCCGTGACCCACCAGGGCCTCGGTGTGCGACACGACGTCGGGCGCCAGCTCGGCCACCAGGGCGCCCACTCGGGCGGGGTAGACGGACCGTTCGACCATCACCGGTTCTCCGGACAGGGTCCGCACCCGCAGCACGAGGTAGACCTCCGCCCCCGCTTCCAGGCCCAGTTGCGCGGCCTCCTCGGGCTCGGCCGGGCGCCGCACGACCCGGTCGACCCGGCCGCCCGGCGTCTCGCCGAGGGAACGCGCCCAGTTGGTGAAGCTCAGCAGTTCGGAGAAGCTCTGCGACCGCGGGCCGCCGAGCACCGTGCGCGGGGTGCCGCGCCGGGAGGTGACCAGGCCGTCCGAGCGCAGTACGGCCAGCGCGTGCCGCACCGTGCCGCGGGAGACCCCGTAGCGCTCGGCCAGCGTGCCCTCGGGGGGCAGCTTGGCGCCGGAGGCGTACTCACCGGTGATGATCGCCGCGCGGAGCTCGGCGGCGACCCTCCGGTACCGCAGGTCGCTGTCGCCGCCGCCGTGGTCCTCACGCAACGTGTCTCCCGGCCGGTCTCGTGTCCACCGGACCGGCAGTGCGGCCGGCCACGGACCGACCCTATCCGGCCGGACCCGCGGCTCCGGGCCCAGGTGGGGCGTGCCGCGGGGCCGGTCCGGGGCGACCGCCCCGGACGGGCCCCCTGCGGAGTCGCGTCACACGGCGTGGACGGTGCCCGCGTACCGCTGGACGAAGCGGGTGCCGGTGCCCGCGGTGACGGTCACGTCGTACCGGCCCTCGTCGGTGCGCCACTTCACGGTGTCGTTGTGGCCGGCCCGGACCCAGACGGTCTCCTCCTCGCCGGAGAAGTCGTTGGGCGTGACGGTGAAGGCCACGTCGGAGCCGCCCTCGTTGCGCAGCTCCAGCTCGACCGTGGTGTGCCCCGGGTCGTCGGCGCGGCGCAGGGTCGCGGCGACGAGCGGCGCGGCCACGTCGTCCTGGCCGTCGCGGACGACGATCCCCGCGAAGCGGCGGACGAAGCCGTCGGCGCCGTGCACGGAGAAGTCGTAGCGGCCGTCGGTGGCCGCCGCGTCCCACACATAGGTGCGGGACGAGTGCGGCTGGACCGTGAACGGGGTGCCGACGCGCGGCAGGGCGACGTTGGGCAGCACGGTGAAGTGGTAACCCACGGTGCCGTCGTTGGTCAGCGTGCAGGTGACCTTGCCGGTGGCCCGGTCGACGGTGACGTCGGCCCACGGCAGGTAGGGCAGCGGGCGGTGCGGACGCTCGCCCTCCTCCTGCACCGGCATGGCCTGCGCGGTGGGGATCTTGACGCCGGGCAGGGAGTTGCCGGCGTCCGCCTTCGCCATCAGCGCGACGGTGTCCGGCAGGGCCGGGATGCTGTAGTCGGGCTTGGTGAAGTCGAAGGCGCTGGTGAGGTCGCCGCAGACGGTGCGCCGCCACTCGGAGATGTTGGGCTCCCGCACACCGGTCACGCGCTCCAGGAATTGCACCACCGACGTGTGGTCGAAGACCTGGGAGTTGACCCAGCCGCCGCGCGACCAGGGCGAGACGACCCACAGCGGCACCCGGCTGCCCAGGCCGATCGGCTTGCCGTTCGCGAACTCGTCCTTGGTGCCCGGCTCGGGCATCGGCGGGATGACGTGGTCGAAGTAGCCGTCGTTCTCGTCGTACATGACCAGGAAGACGGTGTGCTTCCAGACCTCGGGGTTGGAGAACAGCGACTGGAGCGCGGTGTCGACCCAGTGGGCGCCGTAGTCGGGGCCGGCCGACGGGTGCTCACTGAACAGGTAGGGCGCCACCAGCCAGGAGACGGTGGGCAGGGTGCCGTCCTTGCAGTGCTTGTCGAACGCCGTGGGGTCGAACTTGGTCATGGCGTTGATGTAGCGCGGGTCGTCCTTGGGGAACGCGTGGAACTGCCTGAAGTACGACAGCGCGTTGTCGTCGTAGTCGCCGTAGCGGTCGTCGGAGCCGTCCGGGTTGTGGTAGACACGCCAGCTGACGCCGGCCTCTTCCAGCCGCTCCGCGTACGTCGTCCAGTCGGCCACCGGGTTGCCGGTGACCGGGGTGTTGTCGGTCCACGGGCCCGTGGTGCCGTCGACGCCGGGGCCGGCGGTGCCGGTCCACAGGTAGAGGCGGTTGGGGTCGGTGGGGCCGTTCAAGGAGCAGAAGTAGCCGTCGCAGAGGGTGAAGGCGTCGGCGAGGGCGTACTGGTAGGGGATGTCCTCGCGGTTGAAGTAGCCCATGGTGCGCTCGCCCTTGGCGGAGACCCACTTGTCCATGGAGCCGTTGTTGACGGCGGAGTGGCCGGTGTCCCAGTCGTGCGGGAGGCCGCCCGCGTTCTGGGCGTTGTACTTGGTGGTGTCCATCCGGAAGGGCAGCAGGTAGCCCTCGGAGCGGCTGCGGTCCGGCTGGCGGAACACGGAGTCGCCGTTGGGGAGCACGACGGCCTGGCGGTCGCCGAAGCCCCGCACACCGCCCAGCGTGCCGAAGTAGTGGTCGAAGCTGCGGTTCTCCTGCATCAGGATGACGACGTGCTTGACGTCGGCGATGCTGCCGTCCCGGTCGTCGTGGCTCGCGGCCTCGGCCGTGCCGGGCAGTCCGACGGCTGCGGCGGCAGCCCCGGCGGCGGCGGTGCCGATGAAGGCGCGGCGGCTGAACTGGGTCATGGGGTGGTCCTTCGGTTCGTTCGGGTCAGCCGCGGGCGGACAGCGAGAAGGTGACGACGGCGGCGGCGTGGTCGGAGGGCCAGCCGTTGGCGGCCGTGCCGGGCACGGGCCGGGGCCAGCCGGTGACGAGGCTGTGCGCCTCGACGACGCGGAGCGGGCCCGCGTACTGGACCTGGTCGACGCGGTCCTGCGGCTCGGCTCCGGTGCCGCCGTCGCGCTGCGGCCTGACGGGGGACCATGTGGTGCCGGGCACGGCGACGGGGTCGGAGTGGACGGCGCGGAAGGCGTCGACGAGTCCGGCCTGCTCCAGGGTCCCGGTGACGGGCCAGCGCAGGCGGCCCACTCCCCCGTGCTGGTCGGCCGTCCTGGCTGTCCAGTCCAGGTGGGAGGGCGAGGCGAGGCCGGCCGCGAGGACGACCGGGCCGCGGGAGGCGATGTCGGCCCGCATCGCGGCCGCCAGCGCGGTGACCTGCCGGTAGCGGAGCGTCTGCTCCTCCGCCGTCTCGACCTGGGCCGCGGAGCGGCCCGCGAGCAGCGCGTACGGCCCGTAGTCCGCCTCGTCCAGCTGGGCGGTCCACAGCCGCACCGCGGGACCGCCGGGCGGCCGCAGCGTGGCGGCGGCCGCCGGCAGGTCCGCGGTGGGGGCGACGACGTCGGTGAGCGGGTAGCGGCTGACGATGCCGAGACCGCCGGCCTGGTGGACGTCCCAGCCGAGCGCCCGGGCCAGGTCGCCGGCCGCGGTGCCGCCGGACTCCTGGAGGGCGACGACGTCGAGGCCCTGGGTGAGCACCAGGCCCAGCAGCTTCTCCGCGAAGCCGTCGACGTGGGTGCCGCCGTCCCAGAGGTTCAGCGAGGCGACCTTGAGCGGGATGCGGTCGCGGTCGTCGCGGACCGGCACCTGGACGGTGATCGTGTCCGTGCCCGCCGCGCTGTCGGTGACGGAGACGACCAGGCGCCCGGGGTTCTTGGGCGTGTTGGCGGGCGCCTTGCCGCTGACGGTGCCGTCCGCGGCCACCGACAGCCAGCTGTCGCCGCCGGCGCTCTTGAACGTCGCGCTGCCGGCCGGGTTGCCCTCGGGCCGGACCCACAGGCCCGCCAGCGGCACGGAGAACTCGGCGCCCTCCAGCTGCGGGGCGGCCGTGAGGGCGTCCACCACCGCGTGCGGGCGCGGGATGACGGGGCGGGGCAGGAAGCTGAACGGCGCGGTCTTGGCGAGGATGCCGTAGCCGTCCTTCGCCAGCAGGTAGCCCGTGTACGGACCGCCGGTCAGGCCCGAGGTGTTGATCGTGATGTCGCCGGAGGCGGCCGGCGTGTACTCCCACGCCAGCGACGAGCCGGTGCCGGGCTGCCGGTCGCCGTCGTAGACGCCGACCCAGTTCGTCGCGTTGGGCGCGTCGGTCGTCCAGTGGAAGACGACCTGGTCGCCCTCGTACGGGTTGGCGGTCTTGAGGGTGATCGAGTCGCCGGTGGGTGCGCCGGCGAAGCTGAACGGCGCGCTCTGGGCGAGGATGCCGTAGCCGTCCTTGGCCAGGAGGTAGACGGTGTACGGCCCGCCGCTGAGGCCGGAGGTGTCGAGCGTCGCCGTGCCGGAGGCACCGGGGACGTACGTCCACACCAGGGAGCCGCTGCCGCTCGCCGGCTTGCGGTCGCCGTCGTACACGCCGATCCAGTTCTTCGGGTCGGGGGAGTCCGTCGTCCAGGTGAAGCTCAGCTTGTCGCCCCGCTGCGGGGACGTCGTGGAGCTGAGCGCGATGGTGCTCCCGGACGCTGCGTCACGAGTGAGAGGTGGCACGGTGATGGGTCCTCTCCGCCCGGGCACCGCCGCGACGGACCCGGGTGAGCAAAGTTGTCTATATAACTTCGCTCTAGCAAGCCGTCCCGTGGCGACGTCCCGGTGAACGCGGGATTGCCGCCGACCGGGCGGCAAACGGAATTCTCGCTCCGTGCGGCGCGAGCGCCGACGAGCGCGAGAAGCGGTGAAACACCAGGCCAACGGCGACTGTCGGGCGGAGGTGAGGCTCGCCGGGGGTGCGCGGGCGGGCGGCACGCACGCCCGCGCGACGCGCCGCCCGGTCGCGGAAGGTGCGCGCGGCCGCGAGGGGAACTGTGCGCAGCCGGGCCCGCGACGATCGGGGCGCCCCGGGGCCGGCCGTTCGCGAACCGCGTCAGGCCCGCCCGTGTGGACTCGCCCGGCGCGCGCTCCGGGGTCACCGGCATCCGCGGGTCCCGTTCGTATGATCGCCAGGCTCAGGACGACGTCGGCACCGAGGCGGTCGGGACGTGACACAGGCGGGAATCGACTACGCGGCGGTCTTCCGGGGCCTGCCCAGCGCGGTGGCGCTCCTGACCCCGCAGCTGTTGTTCCTCGACGCCAACGAGGAATACCTGTCCCTGTCGGGCCGTCCGGCCACGGAGGTCATCGGGCACTTCCTCTTCGACGTGTTCCCCGACAACCCCGCCCACCGGGGGGCGTCCGGTATGCGCAACCTCGGAGCGTCCCTGCGGCGCGTCGCGTCGACCGGCGAACGGGACGCCATGGCGCTGCAGCGGTACGACGTCGAGGACCCCGAGCACCCCGGTCAGTGGGAGGAGCGCTACTGGAGCCCGGTCAACACGCCGGTGTTCGGCGACGACGGGCACGTGGCGCTGGTGGTGCACCGGGTGGAGGAGGTCACCGAGCTCATCCGCGCCCGGGGCCGCCCCGACCAGGACCGCGCCAGGGTGCTGGAGGCCGAGCTGTACGGCAGGGCCCGCGAACTCCAGGAGGTCAACGAGCGGCTGCGGCGCGCCCACGCCCGGGAGCGCGAGGTGGCGCTCGCCCTCCAGGCGGCGATGCTGCCCGCCCCGCAACCGCTGGGGCAGCACCGCGTGGCGGTGCGCTACCGGCCGGCCACGGGCGCGCTCAACGTGTGCGGCGACTGGTACGACCTGGTGGAGCTGCCCGGCGAGGGCGACCGGATCGGTGTCTCGGTCGGTGACGTCGTGGGGCACGGCCTGCCCGCGGCGTGCGTCATGGGGCAGTTGCGCAGCGCGCTGAGCGCGGCCTCACGGGTCGCGGACGGCCCGGCCGGCGCCCTGGAGGTCCTGGGGCTGTACGCCCGCTCGGTGCCCGGGGCCGAGTCGACGACGGCGGTGAACACCTTCGTCGACTGGGGCGAGCGGACCATCACCTACAGCAGTGCCGGACATCCGCCGCCGGTCCTGCTGCACGCCGACGGCACGGTGGACTTCCTCGACCAGGCCACCGACCCGCCGCTGGGCGTCCGTCCTCACCATGTGAGCAGGCCGCAGGCCGTCGTCCGGTTCAACACGGACGACACGCTCGTGCTCTACACCGACGGCCTGGTCGAGCGGCGCGGCGAGGACATCGACGCCGGTCTCGCCCGGCTCGCCGACGTCCTCGCCCGGCACCGCGGCGCGGGACCGGAGCGGCTCGCCGACGCGGCGCTCGGCGAGTTGCTGCCGCCCGGCGGGATCACCGACGACACGGCGCTGGTGGTCGTGCGCCTCTGAACGGTGCGAGGACGGCGACGGGCCGTCAGCTGAAGCCGACGACGGCATGCGGCCGGTAGGGCTCCTCCAGGGCCTTCAGCTCCGCCTCGTCCAACCGCAGGTCGAGCGAGCCGACGGCGTCGAGCAGGTGCTGCTCCTTGCCGACCCCCACGATGGGGGCGGTCACCCCCGGCTGCCGCAGCAGCCAGGCCAGGGCGACCTGGGCCCGCGGCACGCCGCGCCGGGCGGCGATGGCGGCCACCGCGTCGACGACGACGCGGTCCTGCTCGGGGTAGAGGCTCCGGCCGAACTCGTCGGTCTCCTGACGGGCGCTGCCGGCGTCCCAGTCCCGGGTGAGGCGGCCGCGGGCCAGCGGACTCCACGGCGTCACGCCGACGCCCTGGTCGGCGCAGAGCGGCAGCATCTCGCGCTCCTCCTCGCGGTAGAGGAGGTTGTAGTGGTTCTGCATGCTGACGTACTTCGTCCAGCCGCCCAGCTCCGCGGTGTGCTGGGCCTTGGCGAACTGCCAGGCGTACATGGAGGACGCGCCGATGTAGCGCGCCTTGCCCGCCTTGACCACGTCGTGGAGGGCCTCCATGGTCTCCTCGACCGGGGTGTCGTAGTCCCAGCGGTGCGTGATGTAGAGGTCCACGTAGTCGGTGCCGAGGCGGCGCAGGCTCGCGTCGATCTCGGAGTGGATCGCCTTGCGCGACAGGCCCGCGCCGTTGGGACCGGGGCGCATGCGGCCGTGCACCTTGGTGGCCAGGACGATGTCGTCGCGGTTCGCGTGCTCGGCCAGCACCCGCCCCACGATCTCCTCGCTCGTGCCGTCGGAGTAGACGTTGGCGGTGTCGAAGAAGGTGACGCCGGCGTCGAGGGCGGCGCGGATCAGCGGGCGCGCGGCGTCCTCGTCGAGCGTCCAGGGGTGGTTGCCGCGCTCCGGCACGCCGTAGCTCATGCAGCCGAGACAGATGCGCGAGACGTCCAGACCGGTGGAGCCGAGTTTCGTGTACTGCACGTTCCTACCTACCTCCGCGGATGGGTTCTTCGGGGCGTGCGCCGGCAGAGCACCTGCCCGTCCTCTCGCCCGGCACAGCACCTCGGATCATGCCCCTCGCCCGGACCGGCATCCCCGGCGAGGGCGGGCCGCCGCGGCGTCACGGGGTCGCGGGGCCGTGCACGGCGGTCACCGACAGGACGGTGACGCCGGTCGCGGCGCAGCCCACCAGCGTGTCGTCCGGCAGGAAGAGCGCGTCGCGCTCGTCGGGCGGGTAGACGCGCAGACCCCGGGCCTTCTCCGGCGCGCACGTCTTCACATCGTAGTTCCCGGCCTGGGCGATGCGCAGCAGGGCCTCCGCGGAGCCGCCCCGCGGCAGCACGACGGCCGCTCCGGGACTTCCCGCGCGCTCGGCCGGTTCGCCGATCTGCCGGCCCGAGGCGCCGCCGACCAGGGAGACCCCGGGAAAGCCGCGCAGGGTGCAGGGGCCCGGTCCGGAGTTGACGAAGACCAGCGCGCGCTCCACCGAGCCCGCTGCGCCCTCGGACCCGCCGAAGGCGATCTTGAGCTGTGCGGACCGGCATGCGGTGACCTCGGACACCGGAGCGGAAGCGGGTGCGGACGGCCGCACCACGGGCGACCGGGTGCTGGCGGACGGCACGGGTGCGGCGGTCGTCGGGTCGCCGCTCTCCGAGGGAAGGACGCTCGCCGGCGGAGCGGCGGGCCGCACGCCCGGGTCGCCGCCGCCGCTGCCGCTGCCGGGCAGGGGCACCAGGAACACCGCGGCCGCCAGGCATCCGCTCAGGGCGGTGCCGAACGCGACCGCCCGCCGGCGCCGCGCGGACCGGGCCCGGCGGCGGACGGCGGTGAAGGCACCGGGCGGCGGGGCCAGCAGGACGACGGGCTGCCGGAACGCCTCGGCGATCTCGCTCGGCACGTCCTGCGCGCGCCCGGCGCCGGCCTCGGCGGGGTCACCCGGGTCAGACGGTCGTTTCATGAAGCCCCCTGAGAGAGGCCCGCAGGTGCTGCCGGGCTGCGTGCAGATCGCTCTTGACCGTGCCGGGGCGGCGGTGCAGCGCCGCCGCTATGTCGTTCACGGACAGGTCGGCGTAGTAGTGCAGGAGTACCGGGACGCGCAGCCGCCTGGGCAGGGCCTCCACCAGGGCGCGGATCTCGGTGCCGTGGTCGGCGGCCGGGGCGTGGTCCACCGCCACGGCCTCCAGCTGCCGTACGGCGTCCTTCTCCCGCTCCTGCCGGCGCCAGTGGTCCTTCACGAGGTTCGCCGCGATGGAGAAGAGGTACGGTGCCGGTTCGCGGACCGTCGCCCACCGCGACCACAGCCGTGTGAACGACTCGGCCGCGATCTCGTGCGCGATGGCGTCGCTGTCCACGAGCCTGCGGCACCAGCCGGCCAGGCGCGGATAGAAGGACTCGAAGAACTCCTCCGCCTCCGCTGCGCTGCTCACACCGAATCCGCCATTCCTGTCTCGCTCCCCCGACCCGCGCGACGGCACCGCGCCCGTCAGACGGTGACGACGCTCTTCCAGCCGCCGACGGGCCGCTCCCCCACATTAAGCCGTTGCATATTGCGCACGACCGTGGGGTGCTGTGCCTCCAGCCAGTCGCAGAACTGGCGGAACGAGACCATGCGGACGTCGTCCTTCCGGGCCATCTCGCCGATCACCTGCTCCACGGCGTCCATGTAGATGCCGCCGTTCCACTGCTCGAAGTGGTTGCCGATGAAGAACGGGGCGCGGTTGCCGTTGTAGGCGCGCTCGAAGCCGGCCAGGTAGGCGCCGCGGGCCTGGTCGCGCCAGGCGGGACGGCGCGCGGGGTCGCCCTGGGTGGTGCCGGACTGGTTGGCGAGCATGTTGTAGTCCATGGAGAGCACCTCGAAGCTGTGCCCGGGGAACGGTACGGACTGCAGCGGGAAGTCCCAGATGCCGAGCTTGCGGCGCGGCCAGACCTGGAGCCCGCCCGGCGAGCTGGCGTCGTACCGCCAGCCCAGGGAGGCCGCGGTGGACAGCAGGTTGAACTGGCCCATCAGGCAGGGTGTGCGGCCGCCGACGAGTTCCTTGGTGTAGTCGAAGGGCAGCGGGTCCAGGTCCTGGAAGCCGGTGTTGGTCCGCCACTCCTGCACGAAGCGGGTGGCCTGCTCGATCTCGCTGCGCCACTGCGCGGGCGACCAGCGCTTCACCGAACCCCAGCCACCGCAGAAGTGGCCGTTGAAGTGGGTGCCTATCTCATGCCCCTCGAGCCATGCCGCCCTCAACTGCTGCAGCGTCAGCCGTATGTGGGCGTCCGTCAGGTAGCCGATGTCGGAGGCGCCGACCGGGTTGCGGGGCGGGTCGTACAGGTGCTTCTTGGACTCGGGCAGCAGGTACAGACCGGAGAGGAAGAACGTCATGGCCGCGCCCGCCTCCTCGGCGATCTTCCGGAAGCGGGCGAAGAGACCGTTGTCCAGTTCGCCGGCACCGTCCCAGGAGATCACGACGAACTGCGGCGGCCGCTCGCCCTTCTCCAGCCGGTGGACCTCCGGCTGCCGCGGCTGGGCACCGGTCAGCGAGGTCGAGCCGTCGCCTATCAGCCGCGGCCGCTCGATGCTGGGCGGCTCGTCGCGCGGCGGCGCCGAGGACGGCGGCGGGGAGGGCTCCGAGGAGGACCGTGCCGGAGACGGGTTGCCGTGCGCGAAGGCCTCACCGCCCGCACCGCGGTACAGCGCGTAGCCGCCGGCCGACAGCAGGCCCCCGGCACCGAGTCCCATGAACAGCCTGCGAGGCAGCCGGGACGGTTCCCCGTGCGGACGACGTGACGCGCTCACTTTGACTCACTCACTGTTGACGGCGGATCACCCGGAGCCGTCGCGTCCTCACGACGGCACTGGTATAGAGACCGGCGCGGCGCCCTTGGTTGTCACGGAACGGTAAAGGCAGCCCGGACCGGCCTCCGCCCCGGGCGCGGGCGGCGCCTCCGGCAGTCGCCGGACGGCCGCTTCCGGCGCCGGCGACAGACCTTCCCGGGCCCGGGTCCGCGTTCCGGAGACCACCGGGATCGAGGGTCCGCGGTTCCGGGTGGAAATGCCGCCGCAGAGTCAGCCGGTGATCACACCCACCGCGATACCGAGCGTCGCGGTGTTGTAGACGAACGACAGAATGCTGTGCGAGAGAATGCGGGTCCGGATCGTGGAACTCTGCGTCTCCACGTCGGAAACGGAGAACGTGGTGCCGAGCGTGAAGGAGAAATAGGCGAAGTCCGCGAAATTCGGGCGCTTGGTGTTGGGGAATGCCAGCACCTCGTCCGGCAGGGTGGCGTAGTACACCTGCGCATAACGCTCCGCATAGCCGAAGTGGAGGATCGCCCAGGCGAGCAGGACAGCGGGGACACCGACGAGCTTGGAATACAGATCGGACAGGCCGTGCCCCTTGTCGATGACGATCATCACCCCCGCGACGATGCCGATGAGGCTGGTGAAGACCGTGAAGACCAGGCCGGACCGCCGGCCGAGCATCCCCTTGAGCCAGTCGGCGCTGTCACTGTCGACGTAGCGCCTGCTCTTCCTGAGACGGGATATCCGGGTCGCCAGGTACACGAGGGCCAGAACGTCCCAGAGCCCGATGTACGTCCTGGTGTGGGTGTCGAGGACAACAATGGCGACGCCGAGGAGGATGAGTGCGGCCTCGGTCATTCTGGACATGGCGAGCAGGATTTTGCTGAACATCGTTCCTTCTTCGGGGAATCCCGGTCCGGCTTTCGCGCGGGACGGGCGAATGCCGGCGGCAATGGCACCGCGACTGTAGCCCACCTCTCCCCTCGCACGGACCACAGGAAAGCATCAACCCGATACGTAGGCAGCCAAATCACACCGGAAGTGGGACCCCAGTCCGGATAGGGGCGGCGGAAAACCGGGGGAAGCAGTCGGCGACCGGCGGGGTTGTTCCCAGTACGGGGCACGCGGCCCCGCGGACACCGGTGGCGGAGGGAGCGGTCCATGAACACATCGCCACTCGACCTTTCCGGACGGCGGGTCCTCGTCACGGGGGCCGGCAGCGGGATCGGGCGCGCACTGGCCCTGGAACTCGCCGTGCGACGCTGCTCCTTGGTGCTCGCCGGACGGCGCGCCGCGCCACTGGAGGAGACCGCCCGACTCGTCACCGGGCGCGGCGGGACGGCCCGTGCCGTGATCCACGACCTCACGTCGGAGAGGGGGCCCGAGCAGGCGGTCGAGGACGCCGTGCGCATCCTGGGCGGCCTGGACGTGCTGGTCAACAACGCGGGAAACGTACGGGCCGGGGCACTGGACGAGGACATCGCGGCCGCGGACATCCACGCGATGGTCGGACTGAACCTCCTCGCTCCGATCCTCGCGACCCGGGCCGCGCTGCCGCATCTGCGCGCGGCCGGCGCCGCACACGGTCACGCGGTGGTGCTCGGCATCGCGTCCGGCGCGGCACTGGTGGGCATGCCGTACTACAGCGTGTACGCGGCGACGAAGGCGGGCCTGGCCCGTTTCGACGAGGCGTTGCGCAGGGAGCTGTGGGGCAGCGGCGTCCACGTCGCGACCGCGTACCCCGGGGGGACGCAGACGCCGATGATGGAGTCCTCCCGGGCGGGCGCCGACCTGGGGTACGGGCGGCGGCCGGTCGAGGAGGTCGTCAGGGAGATCGTCGCGGGCGTGGAGGCGGGTGAGGTGGACATCAACACCCAGCGTCCCGAACGCCGTGAGCTGCAGCGGCTCAACACCGCCGATCCCCTCGCGGTCGACGCGGCGCTGGCTCCCTCACTGGCGGCGATGCGCGAGGCGGTACGCGGCCACCGCAGCATCTGAGCCCGCGCCGGGCCCGTTCAGCCCGTGGCGCGCAGCCAGTCGCGCGCCGAGCGCGGGGTGACCAGCCGTACGACGCGCAGCGGTGCGAAGCGACGGTCGAGGGACCGCCGTTCGATCTCCGCGCGCCGGGCCGCGTGCTGGGACCACGCCCACCGCACAGGGTGGTCGGCACGGAACCAGGAGGACACCGTCTCCACGTTCCCGCCGAAGATCCGCTCGCGCAGCACGGTCCTCCGCAGCGACCTGCGCAGGATCCGCGGCATGACGACCGATCGGGGGTAGTCGAGCCAGACCACGGTGTCGGCATGCGTCCACACCAGGTCCCTGACCTCCGGGTAGCCGAAGGAGTCGAAGACCCACCGGGGACCGGCCGCGATCTCCGCCACCCGGTCGCGGAACGCCGGATCGGCGGCCCATCCGGGTCCGGTGAACTTCAGGGAGTCCATCTCGTGGAACGGCAGGTCCAGGCGCGCGGCAAGCACACGGGCCATGGTGGTCTTGCCCGCACCGCTGATGCCGACGACCAGGACGCGTCTCATCCGGCCAGGTTATCCCCGCCGTTGCCGCCGCCGGTCAGCGCCCCGGCCGCCGTACCGCCGCGCGGCGGCACACCACCGACCACGTGGCGCGGGCGGGCGGCGCACCGGCCGGCAGCCATCGCGTCCCCGAGGCGAAGGCCACCGTGCGCGCGCCCACCAGGTGGCACCAGACGGCCGTCTCGGTGAAGCCGCCGTGGACGGTCTCCTCGTAGTACCAGCCGGCGGTGACGCGGCGGTCCTCGGTGAGGAAGGGCTGCTGCAGGTACCGCTGCACCGCGGGTGGCAGGTTGCCGAGGAAGTCCCGTGCCTCCTGCGTCAGTTCGGGTTCGGCAGGCGCGGCTGGCTCCGGTACGGGACCGTGCGCCGCGCCGTCCGGGCGGTGCCGGGACAACAGCGAGGCGGCGGCGCCGGTGGCGCTGTTCCGGGCGGAGGGCACGCCGGCGCCGCCGGAACCTCCGGGACTGCCGCGGAAGGCCTGCTCGTGGAAGGACGCGGGGTCGAGAAGGAGCGTACGGACGCGGTACCCGGTTCCGCCGCGCCGCCCGGCCACCCGTTCGGCGACGCGGAAGGCGAACCGGCCGAACGTCACGGCCTCGTCCCCGGTCCCCGTGAGCCGGGTGGCCCACCACTCCAGCAGCGCACCACTGTCGTGCTCCAACTGCTGCCGCACCTCGGGCGGGAGCATCGCCCAGCACTGGTGCCGGTCCGGCATCGCGGTGGTCGGCATGCCGCCCGCAGCGTGGACCCGGCCCTCGACGGCCGGCGGGGTGCGCGACGCTCCTCCGGCGTTGCGCGTCGTCCGCCCCGCACCCGGCTCGCCCGGCACCGGCGTTCCCCCCACGGCCCACCGCCTTCCCAATGATGCCCGTCGTATTCTAGGGCGCGGACCGGTGCCCGCGACTGTGCGTACCGAGCTCGATTCCCCTACAGCAGCGGCGCCTTGGGCTCAGTACAGCACCTTGAGCGCACCGGGCCGGATCCGCGCGGTGACCGGGAGGACGGCGTCGACCTCGCCGTCCGCGCCGTAGGGGACGTCCCGGTCGGCCTCGATGCGGATCTCCCTGCCCCGGACGATCTCGACCTCGGGCCGGTGCACATGGGCGCCGGTCTTGAGTTCGTTCATCAGGGCGAAGAAGAGGCGGCGCGGCGCGTCGTGGATCATGACGACGTCGAGCAGCCCGTCGTCCACGCGGGCGCCGGGCGCGATCGCGCGACCGGAGCCGTAGTAGCCGGAGTTGGCGGCCACGACCGTGTAGCCGCGGCGCTCGTGCGGCACCCCGTCGACGGTGACGCGGTAGGCGGCCGCGCGCCAGCCGGCGACCGCGCGCAGTCCGCCGGCGTAGTACGAGGCCGCGCCGCTCAGCAGCCGGGAGGCGTTGGCGTGGCGGTTGGCGAGGGCGTCGACGCCCGCGTAGACGCTGCCCAGCACCACCGTCCGGTGGTGGACCGCGGAGTCGATCTCGATGGTGTCGACCGGGCGGGGGTCCCGGTGGAGCAGAACGCGGGCGAGTTCGTCCGGCCCCGAGGGAAGGCCGAGGGCACGGGCGAAGTCGTTGCCGCGGCCGGCGGGCACCAGGCCGAGCACGCCGGCCGTGCCGCTGAGGGCGCCGCCGATCCCGCCCACGATGCCGTCCCCGCCGACGGCGAGCACGACGCGGCCCGACGCGCCCGCGCGGCGGGCGAGTTCCCGGGCGTGGGGCAGGCTTGTGCTGTACTCCGTCTCCAGCTCCGCACCGGCCTCGCGCAGCAGCCGGGCGAGCGGAAGCAGGGCGGCGGCCCCGGTGGACCCCCCGGCGGTGGGGTTGACGACGGCCGTGAACTGTCGCATGCGCGTGCCTCCGGGACGGGAGTGGGCCTCAGCGGACGGGGAGGAGGATGCCGGGGTTCAGCAGGCCTGCCGGGTCGAGCGCGTCCTTCACGGCCCGCAGCGCGGCGATGCCCAGCGGGCCGGCCTCGCGGACGTACCAGTCGCGGTGGTCGGCGCCCACGCCGTGGTGGTGGCTGATGGTGCCGCCCGCGGCGATGATCGCCTCGTTCGCGGCGGTCTTGGCCGGGGCCCAGTGGGCGACGGGGTCCTCGCCCTGCGCGGACACGACCGTGAAGTAGAGCGAGGCGCCGTTCTCGTAGACATGCGAGATGTGGCACATCACCAGGGGCGGCGTGCCGGCGCCCGCGAGGGTGGCGGTCAGCGCGTGGCGCACCGAGTCGTACAGCTCCGGCAGGCGCGACCAGAACGTCGCGGTCTCCAGGGTCTCGGCGAAGGCGCCCGCGTCCAGCAGGGCGTCCCGCAGATAAGGGGCGGAGTAGCGGCCGTGGGCCCAGCGCTGCCCGGGTTCCTCTCCGAGGTACTCGCCGCCGCAGTCGCGCAGCACCGCCGCGGCCCGTGCGCGGCGGTAGGCGGTGTCCTCCTCGGTGCCCTCGTAGCCGGTGACGGCGACGCAGCCGGCCGCCGAGGGGCCGTCGGAGGCACCGATGGCGTCGGGCTGGGCCAGGCCGATCATCGTCTCCGTCTCGTCGGACAGCCGCAGCACCGTGGGCCGCGGGCCGTCCTGGGCGAGCCGGCGCAGCGCGGCCGCGCCCTCGGCGAACCCGGGGAAGCGCCAGCCCTCGTAGACCGTGACCCGCGGGACCGGGCGGATGCGCACGGTGACAGAGGTGATGACGCCGAGCGCGCCCTCGGAGCCGAGGACCAGCTGACGCAGGTCCGGGCCGGCGGCGGAGCGCGGCGCGCGGCCGGCGTCCAGGGTGCCGCGCGGGGTGGCGACGGTCAGGCCCAGCACCATCTCGTCGAAGCGGCCGTATCCGGCGGACGCCTGGCCGCTGGAGCGCGCGGCGGCGAAGCCGCCGATGGTGGCCCACTCGTAGGACTGCGGGAAGTGGCCGAGGGTGAAGCCCTGTTCGGCCAGCAGCGCCTCCGCGTCGGGGGCGCGCAGGCCGGGCTGCAGGATCGCGGTCCGCGACACCGGGTCCAGGGACAGCATCCGGTCCATGCGGCGCAGGTCGAGGGCGACGAAGGGGCGGCCGCCCTGCGGGGCCAGCCCGCCGACGACGGAGGTGCCGCCGCCGAACGGCACGACGGTCAGGTCGTGTTCCGCGCACACGGCCAGCACCGTCAGCACCTCGTCGTGGCCGGCGGGCAGCACGACGGCGGCGGGGAGATCGGCGACGACGTCGCCGGCCCGGATGCGCAGCAGGTCGGGGGTGGACTTGCCGCGGGTGTGCCGGATCCGGCTCTCCGCGTCGGTACGGACGTACGACGTGCCGCCGACGGCGTCGGCGAGCGCGTCACGGGCCTCGTCGCCGAGCGGGCTCTCGGGGACCTCGATCCCGTCCAGGCCGGCCGGGGCGGCTTCGCGGGGCGTGACCCCGAGGAGATCGCGCAGCAGGCCGATCACGGTGTCGGGCAGTGGGGCCGCCTTGGCCGGGTCGCCCCAGCCGCTCCACAACATGTCCACGTCGTCGTCCTCACCGGTCGGGGCAGGGATGCGGGCTCCTGCGGGGCTCACAGGCGTTACACTGTGACACATGACGCCTATTCGTCACAACACTCGGACAGCGGCGGATCCGGTGCTCGACGCGGTCCGCGACTGCGTCCTGGCCGTCGGCGTCCGCCGCACGACCCTCACCGACGTGGCCCGCCGCGCCGGCGTCTCCCGCATGACCCTGTACCGGCGCTGGCCCGATGTCCGTACCCTGGTCGGGGACCTGATGACCCGTGAATGGGTGAGCGTGGCGACGGACGCGATGCCGCGGCACACCGAGGACCGCGACATCCGGACGCAGCTGGTCGACGGACTGGTGGACGGCGTCCGCACCTTCCGGGCGCACCCGCTCTTCGTCAAGATCGTCGACGTCGATCCCGAACTGCTGCTCCCCTATGTACTCGACCGCCGCGGCGCCAGCCAGGACGCGGTGCTGCGACTGGTCACCACCGCGCTGGAGGCGGGCCACGCCGACGGCTCCGTCCGACGCGCCCACCCCGCCCGGCAGGCGCGGGCCGTGCTGCTGCTCGTGCAGTCGTTCACGCTCTCGCTGCGCACGATGACCGACGAGGACGACCCCGACCTGAACTCGGCCGCGTTCCTCCAGGAACTGCGGCTCATGCTGGAGAGGACCCTGACGCCATGAGCCCCACGAGCAGCCCGGCCGCCTCCGCTTCGCACGCCCCGTCCACCCCGTCCGCCCCGCTCGCGTCGTCGCTGTCCGCGGTCCGCCGCGCTCGCGAACTGGGCGAACTCGCGGACAGCGGCGTCACCGTCGACGTCCTCGTCGTCGGCCTCGGCGCCACCGGCGCGGGGGCCGCCCTCGACGCCGCCTCGCGCGGCCTGTCGGTCGCCGCCGTCGACGCCCACGACCTCGCCTTCGGCACCTCGCGCTGGAGCTCCAAGCTGATCCACGGCGGTCTGCGCTACCTCGCCTCCGGCCAGTTGGACGTCGCGCACGAGAGCGCCGTCGAACGCGGCGTGCTGATGGAGCGCACCGCCCCCCACCTGGTCAGGGCCCTGCCCTTCGTGCTCCCGCTCACCCCGCTGGTCTCGCGCGGCCAGGCGGCCCTGGCCTGGACCGGTTTCCGGGCCGGCGACGCGCTGCGGCTGGCCGCCCGCACCTCCCGCGCCACGCTGCCGGCCCCGCGCCGGCTCTCCGCCGTGGAGACGCGGCACCTCGCCCCCGCGCTGCGCCCGTCCGGGCTGCGCGGCGGCCTGCTGTCCTGGGACGGTCAACTCACCGACGACGCGCGTCTG
This sequence comes from Streptomyces sp. NPDC088354, assembly GCF_044753585.1. Taxonomy (NCBI): domain Bacteria; kingdom Bacillati; phylum Actinomycetota; class Actinomycetes; order Kitasatosporales; family Streptomycetaceae; genus Streptomyces; species Streptomyces sp. NPDC088354. Next base: position 123,765 of record NZ_JBIVNJ010000022.1, read on the forward strand.
GTGACGGCGATCGCCCGCACCGCCGCCGCGCACGGCGCACGGGTCCTGACCCGGGTCCGCGCGGTCGCGCTCACCGGCTCCGGCGCCCTGATACGCGACGAACTCACCGGCGCGGAGACCGAGATCCGCGCCCGCGCCGTGGTCAACGCCGCCGGGGTGTGGGCGGGCGGACTGGTGGACGGCATCCGCCTGCGGCCCTCGCGCGGCACCCACCTCGTCCTGCGCGCGGAGCCGCTGGGCGACCTCCCCGCGGGCCTGCACATCCCGATCCCCGGCGAGTCCAACCGCTTTGTGCTCGTGCTGCCGCAGGGCGACGGCCGGGTCTACGTCGGCCTGACCGACGAGCCGGTCGACGGCGACATCCCCGACGTGCCGGAGGTCCCCGAGACCGACATCGGCTTCCTCCTCGACGTGCTCGGCACCGCGCTGGACGCCACGGTGGGACGCGAGGACGTCGTCGGCGCCTTCGCCGGACTGCGGCCGCTCCTGGACACCACGGCCGACGGCGCCGAGCACACGTCCGACATCTCCCGCAAGCACGCGGTCCTGACCTCGGGCGACGGTGTCGTCACCGTGGTCGGCGGCAAACTGACCACCTACCGGCGGATGGCGCAGGACGCGGTCGACGCCGCGGTGTCCGCCCGCGGCCTCGGCGCCGGGCCGTCCCGCACGGCCTCCCTGCCGTTGGTCGGCGCCGCCCCGGCCGCGGAGCTGACCGATCTGGCGGCGCCGCGCCGCCTGGTGCGGCGGTACGGCGCCGAGGCCCCGGCGGTCCACGCCCTCGGCGCCGCGGAACCGGCGCTGCGCGAGCCCGTCGTGCCGGGACATCCCGTGACCCGCGCCGAACTCCTGTGGGCGGTACGCCACGAGGGCGCCCTCGACGCCGCCGACCTCCTCGACCGGCGCACCCGCATCGGACTGGTCCCCGCGGACCGCGCGGAGGCCGTCAAGGCGGCGGAGGAGGCACTGGCCCGCGCGGCCGGGGCGTGACGCGGCGGGACCGGCCCGCGTCCGGACGGCACGCCCTCGGGCCGGCAGGGGGATTCCGGCCCGGAACACGTGCGCGCTTCCGCCGCAACTCGACCGGGAACGGAGCGTGTTTGCGGACCGGCTTCCGGGGCACCCGAACATCGCGGTGAACGGTGCAGTCGGGTGCCGGACCCCTCTCCGGCCGGCATCCGGCTGTGCGCCCGCATTCTCCGGTCGCCCCTTTCAGGCAGCCGCACAGTCATGCATTCGTCCCCAGGAGGCACACGTGGTTCCCCTTTTGCTGGTCCTGCTTCTGGCCGTTGTTCTCTTCGGGGCCGGATTCGCTCTCAAGGCCCTGTGGTGGGTCGCCCTGGTCATCCTGGTGCTCTGGCTGCTGGGCTTCGTCATGCGCGGCACCTCCTCGGGAGGCGGCAGGTCGCGCTGGTACCGGTGGTGACCTCCCACTGACTCCTGCGGACGGGGGGGGGCCCCCGGCGCCCCCCCCCCCCCCCCGCCCCCCCCGGGGCCCCCCGGCCCCCCCCCCGCCCCCCGGCCCCGCCGGGCCCCCCCGCGCCGGGGGGCGCGGGGCGGCCCCCCACCGCTC